>NZ_BCRS01000023.1 GCF_001552715.1 Mycolicibacterium vaccae NBRC 14118 = CIP 105934
GGCGATCTCGGCGGCCCAGCGCTGCGCCGCCGCGGGCAGGTCGGCGTCGTCTACCACCCGGTTGAACAGACCGAGCCGCTCCCCCGCGGCCGCGTCGATCGGCGCGTCGCCGACCAGCAGCTCCAGTGCTCGCGACGGCCCGACCAGGTGGGTCAGCAGCCAGGCGCCGCCGAAATCGCCCGAGAACGCCAGCTTCGCCCAGCCGGGGATGAGCCGCGCCGACCGGGCGGCGATGCGCAGATCGGTGGCCAGGGCGATGCTCATGCCCGCCCCGACGGCCGCGCCGGGCAGCGCCGCGATCGTCACCTTCGGCATCGAGTGCAGGAGCGTCACCATGCGTGCGTTGTCGGCGAGAAGGGCGCTGCGGGCGCGGATCTGCTCCTCCGGGTCTCCGGCGGGCACATCCTTGGCCGAACCTCCGTCCCGCACGTCGCCGCCTGCACAGAACGCGTTCCCGGCGCCGGTGACGAGCACGCACCCGACATCGGCGGATTCGGCGAACTGTTCGAGCAGCCGGGGCACGGCTTCGTACATCTCGGGATGCAGCGCGTTGCGGCGCTGCGGCCGGTGGAAGGTGAGCACGGCGACCCGGTCGACGATCTCGGCCCGTACGGTGTCCGTGCCGGTGTCGACGGATCGCGCGTGGGCGTGGGTCACCGTCTACCGCGCGACAGTTCGTTGTGCCGGGCCATCATCGCCGCGGCCTTGCGGCGCAACTCCTCATCGGGTTGCGGCAGCACGACCACCCCGAACTCGCGGCTCGGCAGCGCGACGGTCGCGGTGGCCGGCGCCGTCACCTCGCCGCGCTGGCTGGTGGCCTGGAACTCCAGATCGACTACGCCGTTGCCGTTCTCGACCCGCTTGCCGGCCACCTCGCCGGCGATGAACTGGGTGTCCCCGATGTAGTTGAACTTGCGCATCTCGTCGTGCTGGCGGACCAGCCACCCGTCGTCACCCATCCAGTCGGTGACGTAGTGCGTCAGCCAGCACTCGCGCATCACGCCGTAGTCGTAGGCCATCGGGTTGCCGATCGACTGGGACCACTCGTTCTCCCAGTGCAGGCGCTGCGCCACGTCCGGGATACCCGCGGCGTTCTTGATGTAGAACTTCGGCACCCGCTGGCGATTCTTGTAACCGACACGCGCACCGCCGATTCCGTACGGGCCGAACCCGTAGCCCCCTGCATGGAAGCTGATCATGTCGGTCAGCGTCAACGGGCCCTTGACCATCTTCGGCAGCGCGTCGCCGACGTGGACGTCTTCCCACCACCGGGGCTCTGCCCCACGGGGACCCTCGGCGGCGTAGATCTCGTCGATCTCGGCGATCTGCTCGTCGGTGTAGCTCGCGGGTTTGAGATCCATGTACTTGCCGCGTTCGCGCGACTTCTTGCGCTCGGTGGCGATCAGGATGGTCCGTTCGATCGCCACGACCTCCGCGCGCTGGTTGACCCGGACCGCACGCCGGATCCGGATGACGGAGCGACCGGCATACTCGCTGGTCTTGACCTCGGTGGACTCCATGCCGCCGAATCCGTACAACTCGTCGCCGGGCCGCACCGGCTGGAACCACTCGGTGTCCTGGCCGGACACGAAGAGGTGCACCCCCGAGAACAACCCCTTGGTGGCCTTGCGGACGTCCTCGGGGATCGGGTCGCCCAGCATCTTCTTCGACAGCGAGCTGTGGATCATCGGTGGCGCGATCGGTCCGCCCCACCGGGTGCCGGCCGCGTACTCCGGATCGACGTAGAGCGGGTTGTCGTCGCCGTAGCCGATCGCGAACTGACGGATCGTGTCGACGCCGGCCCGGCGGTGGTGCTCGTCGATGCTGATCGGGGCGTCGATGCCGAGAAGCAACTTGGCCCGCTCGATGTCCTCGTCTTTGATCGCGTGATCGAAGTCCTGGGCCTGTTCGGTCTGTGTCATGGTCGGCTCTTCCGGTCAGTACATCCGTGTCGGTAGTTTCGTCAGCCCCCGCAGGGACACCGTGGGCTTGTAACGCAATGACTCCCGGGGCACGGCCAGTTCCCATTCCGGGAAGCGCTCGAGCAGTGCAGCCAACGCGATGCGCCCTTCCAGCCGCGCCAGCTGGTGGCCCAGGCAGTAATGGATCCCGAATGCGAACGCCAAGTGCCGGTTGGGTTTCCGGGTGAGGTCCAGCTGTCCGGGACGGTCGAACACGGCTTCGTCGCGGTTGGCCGAGGTGATCGATCCGAGTACCTGCGACCCACGCGGGATCGGTACACCGCGGATCTCCATGTCCGCCATGGCGAATCGCGCAGCCCCGTCGGCGACCGGCGAGGTGAACCGGAGCAGCTCCTCGACCGCGGTGGTCTCCAGCAGTTCGGGGTGGGCCCGCAGCAGCTCGAGCTGATCGGGGTGCTCGATGAGCGCCAGCACACTGCTGCCGATCAGGTTGGCGGTGGTGTCGTGGCCGGCCAGCAGCAACAGGAACACCATGGAGACCAGCTCCCGGTGGCTCAGCCTGTCGCCGCCCTCGTTGGCACGGACCAGCTCGGAGATCAGGCCCTCGTCGGGCTTCAGTCGGCGGTCCTCGATGAGGGCTTCGAACAGTTTGGCCAGCCTGCGCGCCGTGGGGTATTGCCGCAGCGGGCTGCCCTGCTGGTTTCCCATCTTCTCGACCAGCGTGTGGAACATGTCGCGGTCCTCGTCGGCGACGCCGAGCATCGTGGCGATCACCGCCAGCGGCAGCTTCACGGCGAACTCGTGCACGAGGTCCACCTCCCGCTTGGCGGCAACCTGATCGGCGAGCTGGTCGGCGATCTTCGCGATGTCCGGCGCCATCGTGGTCACCAACTTCGGGGTGAACGCCTTGTGCACGAGCGTGCGGAGCCGCTTGTGGTCCGGGTCGTCCTTGAAGACCATGGTCTGGGCGAGCATCCGCAGGCTCGGCGGCAGCAACCAGATGAATTTGCCCGCCGCCGAGTTCTTCAGCACGTCGGTCGAGAACCGCTCGTCGCTGTGCACAGTCATCACGTCGTCGTAGCGGGTCAGCAGGTACCCACCCTTACCCTGCAGCAGCCCGGTGGCCGTCGCCCAGGACACGGGCTGGGCGGCACGCAGGGCGGCGAATCGGGCGTGGGGGTTGTCGAGCATCTCCCGCGTGTCGAGATCTGTTCTCTCCAGCGTCTCAATCACTTTGGACATGGCCGCTCCTCCAGCTCCTCACGTCCGGCACCACACCGCGGGCGTCGAGCACACAGCCCATGTCGAGTTCTTTTTAACTCCGTGCGGCATCCGCTTTATTAGTACACTGATTTCTATGATTCTGGCTAGCCCTTCGGGAAACACCTCAGGAAATCTCGACGTCAGCCCTGAAGCCGACGCCAACAGCGCAGTCCGACTGCAGGACATCACGTTCGGGGTCGACGAGCACCACGTCGCCACGATCACCCTGAACCGTCCCGATGCCCTCAACGCCATCTCGGGCCGGATGGCCGCCGAGCTCGCATGGGCGTGGCAGACCGTTCGAGACACCGACGACATCCACGCCGTGGTGCTGCGTGCCGCCGGCGACAAGGCGTTCTGCACCGGAGTGGACGTCAAGGGAGATGCGGGCTGGTTCTTTCGCACCAACGTCTGGAACACTTTCGACCCCGGCACCGTGATCTCCCCCAAGTTGCATCACCGATGCTGGAAACCGGTGGTCACCGCGGTCCACGGGTTCGCCGCGGGCGGCGCCCAGTATCTGCTCAACGAGTCCGACATCATCATCTGCGCCGACGACGCCGCGTTCTTCGATCCGCACGCCAACGCCGCGATCGTCTCCGCGCTCGAACCCATCGGCATGCTGCACCGCGGGGTGCCACTGGGCGAGGTGCTGCGGTGGGCCCTGATGGGCACCGAGGAGCGCATCTCCGCGGAGACGGCGCTGCGGATCGGGCTGGTGTCCGAAGTCGTGGACCGGGCGCAGCTGTGGGACCGGGCGCAGGCCATCGCCGCCTCGATCGCGATGCGCAGTCCCACCGCGATCCAGGGCAGTGTTCGCGCGATATGGGAGTCTTTAGACATGACCAGGTCGACCGCGCTGCAGAACGGGATGGCCTACACCCATATCGGAAACCCGCCGCGGCACGAGCGCCGGGCCGCGCCGAGGCGCAACGGCCCACCGGTGATGCGGTGACCTCCGAGCTGATCGCCTCTCGCGTCGATTCACGTCGCGCCAAACTGGCCGGCCGGGCCGCCGAACAGATCGTCGCCGACGTCGTCGAGCTGGGGTGGCCGGTGGGCCGGGTGCTCGGATCGGAGACCGAACTGCTCGACCGGTACGGGGTCAGCCGCGCGGTGCTGCGGGAGGCGATCAGACTGGTCGAGCACCAGCACGTCGCGCGGATGCGCCGCGGCACCAACGGCGGGCTGGTGATCGTCGAACCCGACGTCGAGGGCGTCATCGGCCCCGCCGTGATCTATCTGCTGCGGGTCGGGGCCACCCTGGACGAGGTCTTCGACACCCGGATCGCGCTGGAGGAACTCGTCGCCGAGATCGCCTCGCAACGCGCGGCAGAGGCCGACATCGCCGTGGTCCGGGAGACCCTGGAACGCGAGTCCGCGGGCGGCATCTCCCATTTCCGGTTGCTGCACAGCCAGCTCGCCTCACTGACCGCCAATCCCGTTCTCGAGTTGTTCGTCGAGGTGTTCACCCGGGTCAGCAACTTTTTCTTCGATGAAAGCGCCGCCGTACCAGGCAAGTTCGCCGACGAGGTGTGCCGGGCCCACGAGGCGATCGCCGGCGCGATACTGAGCAACAATCCCGGCCTGGCCCGCGAGCGCATGCGGCGCCATCTCAGCGCTGAGGCCGCGTTCATCAGAAGGCGGCCCACCACCGTGCAACGCCTGGACCCCGCGGTGGCGCTGGCAGGCACGCTCGGCGACAAACGAGGCGAGGCGCTGGCGCGCGAGATCTTCGCCGGAATCGTGAACTCGGGTGCGACACCGGGCTCGTTCGTCGGGTCCGAAGCCACGCTGATGGAGAAGTACCACGCCAGCCGTGCCGTCGTCCGGGAGGCCATCCGCATTCTGGAGTACCACCAGATCGCGGGCACCCGGCGCGGCCCGGGGGGCGGGCTGTTCGTCGACGATCCCGACATCTCCGCGTTGACCGACATCATCGCGATCTACCTGCGCCGCCGCGGCGTGACGGTCCGCCACATCACGGCGCTGCGGACGGGGCTGGAGCTCGCGGTTGTCGCGCAGGCCGCGGACAGGTTGCGGACCGGCAACAGCGACGCGGACGTCCTCGAGCGGGCGCTGGCCGCCGAGGCCGAGCAGGGCCTGGCGCCCGCGTTCGGCCACGGTGAGGACTTCCACTCCGCGCTGGGCCGTCTCACCGGGAACCGGGCGCTGCAGCTCGTCCACAGCGTGACGATGCGGCTGGGCTGGCAGTTCTTCTCGCAGCTGGCCGCCGACAATCCCGGGGTGGCCGCGCTGTCGAAGGCGCTGCCCTCGGCGGTCGGGCCGGCCCACCGGCAGATCACCGAGGCCCTCGTCGCCGGGGACACCGAGCTGGCCGTCATGCGGATGCGCGCGCATATGGCCGAAACCGTCACCCGCCCTGACTGACGGGATCCGTGCGGTCCCAGGTCTTCCCACCTCCGACAGTTAAGGATACTGTTCTATCTAATTCTGAGCGGGAGGGTCGATGCAGCATCCGTGGGATCAGCGTCTCGGCGTGTGGTGGATCGCCGAGGACCACCCCGACACAGCGGCGATCGTCGAATCGCCCAGCGGCCGGACGCTGACCTTCGCCGAGCTGGTCGGAGCGGCCCACCGGGTGGCCAACGCGCTACGCGCGCGCGGACTCGGCCCGGGTGAAGTCGTCGCCTACGCTCTGCCCAACGATGTCGACGCCGTGATCTGGCAGCTGGCCACCACCGAGATCGGAATGCGCTACCTGACGCTGAACACCGCACTGTCGGCCGACGAGTTCGCCTCGATCCTGGAGCATTCCGGTGCCGCCGCGCTGGTCACCCACGTCGACTACCTGGACCGCTTCCCCACCGTGCCCGCCGGTGCACGGCTGAGGGTCGTGGTGGGTGACACATCGGCAGTCCCCGACGGATTCCAGGGCGAGTCGGACCTGCTGGCCGGTCACTCCACCGCACCACCGGCCGGTCGCACCCAGGGGGACGCCATCCGCTACTCCTCGGGAACGACCGGAAAACCCAAGGGAATCGTTCGCCCCCTCGACGGTCAGGATCCTTCGGAGGCCGCCAACGCGCACGCAATCTTCGGGCGCGCCTTCGATTTCCGGCCCCTCGAAGGAGTGCACCTCGTCTCGACGGGCATGCACCACGCCGGCTGCCAGAGCTTCTACCTCGGCGCGCTCAACGTCGGACAGGCGCTGGCAATCCTGGACCGGTTCGATCCCGAGAAGACCCTCGGGGCGATCGACCGGCACTCGGTGACCACGGCCTACATGGTGCCCACCCAGTTCGTTCGGATGCTCAAGCTGCCCAGTCACATTCGCGACACATACGATGTGTCGAGTCTGCGGTCGGTGATCCACTCCGCGGCGCCGTGCCCGCTGCAGGTCAAAAAGGACATGATGGCCTGGTGGGGGCCGGTGATCTGGGAGACCTACGGCGGCACCGAAGGCCCCGCTACCATCGCCAAGCCGCACCGGTGGCTGGAGAAGCCCGGCACCGTCGGCCGGCCGATCCGCGGCGTCCGGGTCAACATCCTCGATGACGACGGAAACCCGTTGCCACCCAACGCTGTCGGGCACGTCTACATCGAGCGCCTGGACGGTCAGTCCTTCGAGTACCGCAACGACGCCGAACTCACCGCGTCGGTACACCGCGGATCGGCGTTCACCATCGGCGACATGGGCTACCTCGACGACGACGGGTATCTGTTCATCTGCGACCGCGCCAAGGACATGATCATCAGCGGCGGGGTCAACATCTATCCCGCCGAGGTCGAGGGTGTGTTGTCCAGCCATCCTGCGGTGGCCGACGTCGCGGTCATCGGCATCCCCGATCCCGAGTGGGGCGAGCAGGTCAAGGCGGTGGTCGAGCCGGTCGACGGCATCACTCCCTCGTCAGCGCTGGCCGACGAGATCGTCGCCTACTGCCGGTCCCGCCTCGCCGGTTTCAAATGCCCACGGTCGGTGGACTTCACCGACAGACTGCCACGCACCGAGACCGGCAAGCTGGTCAAGCGCGATCTCCGGGACTCCTACTGGGCCACGGCCGGTCGACAGGTCTGATGGTGCCGTCCCGCCCCGGCGCGCGCCCACCGACCGTCGCGGAGGTGCTGCGCCTCAAAGAGCTGCCCCACGGGCGATTCATGGCCGATCCCGTCAGCCCCGTGCGGCGCACGCTCTACGGCGGCCAGGTGGCCGCCCAAGCCCTGCGCGCGGCAAGCCTGACCGTTCCCGACGGGCGGGTGGCACACTCCCTGCACGCGTATTTCCTGGCGGCGGGCGACGCGAGCGCACCCGTGGTCTTCACCGTCGAACGGGACCGCGACGGCGGCCGGTACTCGGGCCGACGGATCACCGCACTCCAGGGCGATGCGGTGATCCTGTCGATGTCCTGTTCCTTCTCGCGCCCCGCCGCAGAGGCCACCGAGTACCAGGCTGCCGCGATGCCCGAGGCCGAGCCGCCGGGGCGGCTGGCGACCTACCAGCTCAACGCGTCGCGGACCTTCGATCTGGAGGCATGCGTGCCCGACGATCCGCAACCCTGCTACCGCTGGCCGGCCCGGCTGTGGTTGCGCATCCGCGAGCCGCTCGACGACGACCCGAATGTGCGGGCCTGTGGCGTGGTCTTCCTGTCCGATCTCTGCACCGGCCTGACCCGGGTGCCGCAGAGTGCGGAGAAGGCGCTCCTCACCAGCCTCGATCACGCGGTGTGGCTGCACCACAACCGAACCCCCAACGAATGGCTGCTCGTCGACCTTCATCCGTTGGTCACCGCCGGCGGCCGGGGCGTCTACACCGGGCAGATTTACGACCAGCGCGGCACGCTGGCGGCCACCCTCACCCAGGAGTCGCTGTTCGATCACGCACGACTTCCGAAACCAACACCTAAATGAGTATCCTTTACGTTACGATCGGCCCATGGTGAGCCCGGCCACGCCGACGGCGGCGGACGCTGACGCGGGACTCGTCACCGCCGACACCCCGTTCACGCCGGCCGACGACGACTTCCACCGCTCCCCCGACGACAACCCGTACTGGGCCGAGACCACCTGGTGGTCGTTCAATGTGCCCGAACGCAAGCTCGGCGGCTGGTTGCACGCGCAGTTCAACACCACCCGGGGCACCGTGACCTGGCGGGTGTACGTCTGGGACGACAGCGGCGCCGGGGCCGACGAGGTCCGCTACTTCCGCATGGAGCCCGAGGTTCCGATGCAGGAACCGACGCCCGACCTACGCCGGATCGCGATCCCCGGCGGCGGATTCTCCGTCACGATGCTGCGCCCGCTCCGCGACTACCGCATCGAGTACACCGATGCGAGAGCAGGATTCGCCGTGCGCCTGATGTTCGCAGGTGTGCACGACCCGCGTCGCTACACCCCGGGTGAGCCACCGTTCATGGAGCACACCCATCTCGATCAGCTCGGCCACGTCACCGGTGAACTCACCCTGGACGGCGACACCGTCCCCATCGACTGCTTTTCGATCCGGGACCGGTCCTGGGCGCCGCGGGGTGCGCCGTCGCCGGCCCGAGGCACACCGGCGGGCAGCGTGTCGGCCCGGGGCGTCGACGAACAGTCGCGGGTGCGTCACCCGGGTGGCCCGCGGTGGCGCGAGATCGAACGCGAGCGGGGACGTGGGCGCATCCAGTACATCTTCGGCCACGCCGGCGCAGACCTCGGTTTCCTGGCGTTCGCCCGGGTCGCCGACGGCGACGCGCAGGGCTGGTCGCCCCTCAACCACGGATGGCTGCTGCGCGACGGTCGTTTCGAGCGGCTGGACAAGTCCACCAGCCGGATGCGCAACTTCCGGGACCCCGTGACCGGCTGGAGCGCCCACATGGACGTCCGACTCACCGACCTGTCCGGCCGCACGATGGACGCTGAAGGTTTCACCGTGAGCCATATCTGCGAACGCGGCGGCGGCAGTACCGCATTGATGCGTTGGGAGTTCGACGGCCGGATCGGTTGGGGTGAGGACCAGGACATCTGGCACCCGAAACACTTCGCCCGCATGCTCGAAGCCATGCACGCGGTGCGGTGACCCGGTGACGTCCGAGGTGGATGCCGAGATCATGAGGAGCAGCAGGTGACCGGACCCTTTGACGGTGTGCGCGTGGTGGAGGTCGCCGCATGGACGTTCGTCCCCGGCGCGGGCGCCATCATGGCCGACCTCGGCGCCGACGTGATCAAGGTGGAGCCGCCCACCGGTGATCCGCAGCGGGCCCTGCGCAACGCGCTCAACGCCGACGACACGTCGCCGAACCCGTTCCTGCACGTGCCCAACCGAGGCAAGCGCAGCATCACGCTGGACCTGACCTCTCCGTCCGGGCTCGCCACCCTGGTGCAGCTCACCAGCAACGCCGACGTCTTCCTCACCAGTTACCTGCCGAAGGTCCGGGCGAAGCTCGGCATCGACGTCGACGACCTGCGCGCCGGCCATCCCCGGCTGATCTATGTGCGTGGCTCTGGTTGGGGCACAGCGGGTTCGATGGCCGACACGGGTGGTTTCGATTCGGCCGCGGCCTGGTCGGCCGCCGGCGTGCAGCACAAACTGACCGCGCCGGGCGCCGACGCTCCTGTCGCGCAGCCCGCCGCGTTCTTCGACCTGCAGGGCTCCAGCGCCATCGCCGGCGCGGTCGCGATGGCCCTGTACCGGCGCGAACGGACCGGCGAGGGCGCAGTGGTCGATGTGTCGCTGCTCAACACCGGGATGTGGACCATGGGACCGGATCTGGCCGCCACCGCGGCGGGCAGCGGCGAACTCCCGCGGATGGACCGCCGCGACGCGCCCAATCCGATCGTCAACCTGTACCGCACCGCCGACGACCGCTGGCTGAACCTCGTCTGCCTGCAGGCGGATCGCTTCTGGATCGAACTGTGCGAACTGATCGACCGTTCCGACCTCGCCGACGACGAACGGTTCGCCGACGGCATGTCCCGATACGTCAACCGCAGCGCCTGTATCGCCGAACTCGACAAGACCTTCGGCGCGCGCACCATGGCCGAGTGGCAGGCCGCGCTGGCGGGGTTCTCCGGAGTCTGGTCTGCCGCAGCGACCTTCGAGGAGGTCTGCGCCAGTCCCCAGGTCGCGGCGAACGGGTATCTGCCCACCGTCACCGGCGCCGACGGGCGCGAGTTCCGGCTGGTGGCACCGCCGTACCAGTTCGACGGGCGACCCGTCGCGCCCACCGCCGGGGCTCCCGAACTGGGCCAGCACACCGAGGAGGTCCTACTGGAATCGGGTTGGGACTGGGACCAGATCAGCGAACTGCGCGACAGCGGCGCCCTGGGCTGAACACCATGTCAGACAAAGAGATCGACCACCGTCTCCTTGGCAATGCCACCCCACAGCATACTGCGGCCGGCACGGTCCATGTGAGCTGCCCACAGCTCCCGCGCCTCGACCGCGGACCCGGCCTCCACCAGCGCGGTGAACTTGGTGAAGGTGCGCACCGTACGTTTGAACTGCTTCTCGATCTCGGCCTGGTCGGTCACCGACCGCATCACCCGGGTCATGTGCCTGGTCACCACGTCGCGCAACACCGCAGCGATCAGCATCACGGTCTTGTTTCCGGCCCGCTCCATGATCAGGTCGTGGAACCGGAACGTCGCAGCCGACCACTCGGCGAAATCCGCTCCCGCGGTGCCCTCGTCGACCAGGGCCGCCAGCGCGCCGGCCGCCGCCTTGAGATCGGCGATGTCACCCGGGGTCGCGCGCTGCGCGAGCATCTCCGCCGCAGCCGGCTCGAACACTTTCCGCGCCTCGTACACGTCGGCGAGGGTGGTGCCCGACATCTGCAGCAGCAGACCGAAATGACGTGCGGCGACCGAGGTTTCGGGCGAGCACACCAACACCCCGCCGCGCGACCCGCGGCGGACCACGATCAGCGATTCGCTCTCCAGAATGCGGAACGCCTCCCGCAGCGTGGGCCGGGAGACGCCGAACTGCTTGACCAGTTCCACCTCGGTGGGCAGCGCGTCCCCTTCGTTGAGCACACCGCGCACGATCTGTCTGCGCAACTCGTCGGCGATGAGTTCGGCCGTCTTCGGGGCCCTGACCAATTTGCTCACGTTCTTCGGACGGTTCACCGCGTCCACCACGCCACCCGCCCTCGCCGTGTCGATACCCGACCTCGTCAATTACCTCACTGATATTACTGATTCCGACCCCCAGGAGCATTCGATGACCTCGACCCCACTGGCCACCCGCGGACTGTTCATCGACGGCGCCTGGACCGACGGCGAGGGTGACGAGACACTGCAGGTACTCAATCCCGCCACCGAGCAGACGATCGCCGAGGTGCCGCAGGCCACCCCGGCCGACGTCGATGCCGCCGTGGCCGCGGCGCGGCGTGCGTTCGACGAGGGCCCCTGGCCGTCGATGCGACCCGCCGAGCGCGCCCGCATCCTCGCGGCGATGGCCGATGAACTCGACCGCCGCCGCGCCGACCTGGTCGAGCTGAACATCACCGAAGCCGGGTCGACGCGGATGCTCGCCGAGATCCTGCAGGTCGGCACGCCCATCGACCATTTCCGGGACATGGCCGACCGGGTGCTGCCCCGGTTCGCGTTCGAGCAGCCGGTGCCGCCGGTCTACGGCAACGGCATCGGTCAGGGCGTCGTCGTGCGCGAACCCTACGGGGTGGCCGCGCTGATCACCGCGTTCAACTTCCCGTTCCTGCTCAACCTCGCCAAACTCGGGCCCGCCCTGGCGGCGGGGTGCACCGCGGTGCTCAAGTCCTCGCCGTACACGCCGCTGGAAGCACTGGTGCTCGGCGAGGTCGCCGAGGCGGCGGGACTCCCGCCGGGCACGCTGAACATCGTCACCGGTGATGTCGCGGCGGGCGAGACACTGACCCGGCACCCCGGGGTGGACATCGTCAGCTTCACCGGCTCCGACGCCGTCGGCCGCAAGGTGTACGGCCAGGGCGCGGAGAGCATCAAGAAGGTGGTTCTCGAGCTGGGCGGCAAGTCGGCGAACATCATCCTCGAGGACACTGACCTGGACAAGGTTCTGGAGAGCGTGCTGGGCGGGTTCATCACCCACGCCGGGCAGGGCTGCGCACTGCAGACGCGAATTCTGGTGCACCGGTCGCTGCACGACGACCTGGTGGCCCGGATCGTCGGCGTACTCGGGTTCATCCCGGTCGGTGACCCGGCCGACCCGGCCACGATGGTGGGCCCGCTGATCCGCGACGTCCAGCGCGCCCGGGTGGAGGCGATGATCGCGGTGGGCGTGGACGAAGGCGCTGAGATCGCCTACGGAGGTGGCCGGCCCGCGCACCTCGAACGGGGTTACTTCGTGGAGCCGACGCTGTTCGTCGGCGTCGACAACGGGATGCGCATCGCCCAGGAGGAGTTCTTCGGGCCGGTCGCGGTGGTGATCCCGTTCAGCGACGACGACGAGGCGGTGCGGATCGCCAACGACAGCCGGTACGGCCTGTCCGGCGGAGTGTGGTCGGCCGACCCGCTGCGGGCCGCCGCGGTCGCGCGCCGACTACGCACCGGCATGGTCGTGATCAACGGTGGCGGCGGCGGGCTGAATCCGGCGGCACCGTTCGGCGGGTACAAACAGAGCGGCATCGGCCGCGAGTTCGGAGAGTACGGCCTCGCAGAGTATCTGCAGCACAAGACACTTCAATGGCCGACCAGCTGAGGGCGCGGGGTCGGGTTGCGGCCGCGGCGGTCGCTGCGGCCGCGACGCTTTGGGTTCCGAGTGCCCAGGCGGATCCACCGCCACCGCGGCCGCCGGGAAGCCCTCAGTACATCGACCACACCGTCTGGGAGTATCACCCCGGACCGGACGGCGAACGCGCCACCCTCCGGATCTATCCGACCTCCTGGGGGTGGGGCTCGGCCGGAATGTTCAGCAACGGCGCACAGCTCTACGACGCGTGGGCCGAACTACTGCAGCATGCCCCTGACGCCAACACCCTGACCATGCAGCATCAGTTCTTCTGCCACTGGCAGCAGAACGCGTTCACCAACCCGGGCAAGGTGGGCACGTGGAACCTGGAGCCGTGGCGGCCGGTGGTCTCGAACACCATGCTGTTCAACGCCGGATGCAATCCGGGTGGCCCGGACGACGTGCTCAACTGGTGATGGGCAGGAACTCCGGCGCGATCAGGTCGGTGACCGCGGCCCACGGCACCGTGAGAGTGCGTACTCCGCGCCCGATCTGGCCGTCCGGGAAGTACAGCTCGATGCCGTCCGCGGTCGGCACCCAGAACTTGAAGTTCCGTTTCAACGGTGCCATCGCGGTTCCGTATTCGGCCCAGCCGCCCAGCGGTGGTGTCGGGTACACCACGGGCAGAATCTTCTTCGTCAGCTCCGACAGCCGCACCAGGCCTGCCTGCCCGTCGACGAACAGATTGTCCCAGACGATCTGAATCCCGCTGCGGGAGTCGAACACCCGGGTCGCGACCGCGTCCACCGGCATGTTCGGCAACTCAGTGGCGTGATACTGACCGGTGAACAGCGCAGAGATGGTCATCGGCCGAAACAGCAACCGGCCCTGGGAGCGGAACGTCCACGGCGAGCTCTTGCTGGCGCTCGCGGCGTACAGCCACACCTGTCCGTCGGCCTCGTCGTCGAGGATCCGGTTGATCGCATCGGTCACCGCCGGGTCACCGCCGACAACCTTGTCGTAGTTGACCGTCCAGTCGCCGGGACCCTGCGGACTGACACCGGTGCGCACGTCGGGCACCACGGTGTAGACGACGCCATTGGAGGTCGTGTCGGCGCTCGCGGGATGCGCGGCGCCGACCACCGCGGCCGTCGCGACCGCCACCGCACCGATCAGCCGGCCGACGCGGCCCGTGCTCGTCATCTCCGCGGACCGCTCAGGCCAGCTCGACGTCGCCGGCCAGCCACCGGCCGTCGACCTTGTCCATCGTCATGATGATCCGGTTACGGTCCAGTCGGGGTTCGGGATTCAGCGCGTTCGTGACGGCCTGGTCCACGAACAGCATGACCTCGACCCTGGCCGGTGTCGCCGACTTGATCCCTGCCGCGATCACCGTCCCGGTGGCCTTCGCCTTGTTGTCGATCAGCACCTGTTTCAGCCCCGCGCTGGACTGGCTGTACATGTCCTTGAACTCGCCGGTGGCGCCGTCGAGGACAGCTGCGAAGTTCGAATCGAGTTTCGCGGCGTCGACCCCGGTCAGGATCACCGCGTACTGCTGCGCGGCAGCCGACGCCTGCTCCTGCGCGTCGGCGAGGATGCGCTGGTTGTGCACCTCCCAGCCCAGCATCCCGGCGGCGGCCAGCGCGCCCGCCAGCAGCACCGCACCCCCGCCGACGCCCACGGCGCGCCACGACGGGCGTCGCAGACCTGCCCGGGGGGCGTCATCCGGTTCGCCGTCAAGCGAACCGGCCGTCTCAAGCTCGGTCTCCAGCGTCAGAACCTGGTCTCGGTTCGTCATCGGTGTGGTCCTCTCGACGGTCATCGGGGTCAGGGTCCGCGCGGTGGCGGCGGCAACGGAAGGTCCGGGCCCGCATAGGGTGTCGGAATCGTGAGCGGGCCGGTCGGGGTCGGATCGGCCCGCTGCAGCGGGTTCGCACCCGGCGGCGGACCGGCCGTGTCGGCGCCGGGCGGCACCGGCACGCTGCGCGCGCCCCGCACCAGGTACTTCGGATCGGGGTTGGGGCAATAGGTGTACAGGTACGGCTCGGGGAAGTCGCCGACCGTCGGCGGTGACTTCGGGAGGTTGAAGTCGCACGAATGCCGTGGATACAGGTTCACCGCGCCCCACACGCCGCCGTCGCGGAACGTGCTGGCCACCGCCTCCAGCGCCGACCCTGCGCGGTACTGGGGGAAGAACAGCTCCTGCAGTGCGGGCACCCTGATGTAGGACTGCTGGGCGACGGTGGTCAGGTTGCCGAGCAGCTGGACCATCGTGGGTGAGTTGTCGGCGATGAGAGCGTCGATGCCGGAGAACGCGGTCGGCGCGGTATCCACCAGCGTCCGGTAGCCGCCGTCCATCCGCTCCACCCCGCCGAGGATCGAGTCCAGATCCGTCGCCGTCGCCTCGAGCCCGGGGCTGACGTCGTGCACGGTCGAGAGCACCACCTTGCTGTTGCGGATCAGGCGCGCCGTCTGCGGCAGCACCGAGTCGAGCGTGGACACCAGGAACGCGCCGCCGTCCAGGATGGCGGCGAGCTTCTGTCCGCCCTGCGGTCCCACCCGGAGCTCGTCGAGCACGGCGGACAGTTGCTCGGTGTCGATCTGCTGGAGGGTCCCGTCCAGGTCGGCCAGCAAAGTCGGCAACGTCACCGGGGTTTGTGTTCTGTCCCTGTCGATCTCGTCACCGTCGGCGAGATAGGGTCCGTCGTTGCGGTCGGCGCGGAAGTCGAGATACTGCTCGCCGGCCGGCGACAGGGCCGAGACCCGCGCGTGGGTGTCGGCGGGGATCTGCACGTCGGGGCGGATCGCCGCGACCGCGACGACGCCGTCGGAGGTCATGTCGACCGAGCGGACGCGGCCGACCGGTACGCCGCGCAGCGTCACGTCCTGGCCCGGCAACAGGCCGCCCGTCACCGGGAGATGCACGCGCACCAGGGTGTCGGACCTGGTCGGATCAAGTTGCAGCGTCCCGAACAACACGTAGACGACGCCGACCACGAACATCATCGCCAGCGCACAGGCCGACAGCCCCAGCCGCCTGGCGCGCACGAACTCGGCCGTGTCGCGCAGGACGCTCACGGGACACCGCCCGGGGCAGGCGGATTCGTGGTGGGCGGCAGCAGCGGCGGCGGTGGCGGCGCGGGGGTGAGCGAACCCGGGGCAGGCCCGACGAGGTCGGGCGGGGGCACCGTGCCGGGTGGCGCGGTCGGGGCGCCCCAGAACTTGTTTCGCAGCATCATCAGCTCGTAGCTGATACTGCCGACCATGTTGCGGAAGTCCTCCCTGGTCGGCGCGTGACTGCCCGCGTCGGCGGGATGGTAGGGATCGGCGAACCCGCCGATGGCCAGGTCGGCCAGGTCGATGTCGACGTGCGCGGCCGTGCCGTTGGTGACCTTCAGCACCGACCCGAACATCGAGTTGAACTGCTCCAGTGAGGCATTGGGTTCCAGCGACGCGGCGTTGAGTTCGGCCGACAACCGGTTCAGGTCGGCGATCATGCTGCGCGACGGCTCACCCCGCACGGACGGCAATTTCGCCAGCTGCAACGTGATCCGGTTGACCTGCGCGACCAGGTCGACGATGCGGCCGGTGTTGTCGGCGACGGTGCCCAGCGCCGGGCCGGCCGCGGCGATCGCCTCGTCGATGGACTGCTGGCGGGCGGACATGGTGGCGGCCAGATCGCCGGTCCGGGTCAGCGCGCGTTTGACCACCGCCGAGCGCTCGGACAGGTTCTGGATCAACCGGGTGGACTCGTCGAGGAACTCACCCAGGTCCTCCCCCTTGCCGCCGACGGCCCGGCCCATGCCGTTGACCACCTTCGTCAGATTGCGTATCGCCCCGCCGTTGACGAGCAGCGCCGCGGTGCTCAGCACCTCCTCCACCGACGCCGCCGACGCCGTGGCGTCCAGTGGGATGACGTCGCCGGGGTTCAGCGCCTTCCAGTCGCCGCCCACCGCCGGAGGACTCAGGGACACGAAGATGTCGCCGAGCGGCGTGGCCGAACGCAACTCCGCCCTGGTCCCGACCGGGATCTGGACGTCGGAGGCGATCCGCATGTGCACCACGGCCGTGTAGTCCTGGGCCACCATGGAAGCCACCTCGCCCACGTCCGCGCCGGACAGCCGCACCTTGGCCTTGAACGGCAGGTTCTGCGCATTCGCGAACGTCGCACTGATCGGGTACGTGCTGGCGCCCGCCGACGGCGCGGGCAGCGGAAGCCGGTCCAGGCCCACCGCACACGACGTCAGCGCTCCCGCCACGCCCAGCGCACCGGCGGCGGCCAGAGCCCGCCGAACCCGTCCCACCACGTTCACGGCCCCAGACCCGCCAATCCCTCGAGCATGCTGGTGATCCCGAAGTCGGGACCGAAGTCCTGGATGGTTCCGGTGGAGCAGCCCAGCTGTTTCATGCCCAGCAGGTTGCACATCTCCTTGGTGGCCTGCGTGTTCAGTTCGATCTTGTCCAGCACGGGATGCGCTCTGATGGCCTGCTTCTCGGGATCGATCATGTTGTAGACGTTGTTGGTCAGCGTGGGCACCAGGTCGAACGCCTCCCCGAGTTCCCTGCGGTAGTCGGCCAGTGCCCGGGTGACGAGCTCGGTGTTGGCCGCGGTCGACTTCAGCGACTCCCTGTTGGTCTCCAGCAGATCAGCCGTCCCGGAGAGGATCTGGTTGACCTGCGCGCCGGCGGACCCGCTGCCCAGCTGTTCGGCGGCCAGCACCGCGCTGAGTTGCCTGATCGCCGAACCGAATTGCCTGATCGTCGCGTCGTTCTCCGCCGCGGCCTTGGTCAGGCTGTCGAGGTTGGTGACGATGGTGGTGATCGCGTCCCCCGTCGGTGCGCCGCGGTCCCGGCTCAGCGTCAACGCCGTCGACAACTCGCCGAGGGATTCCCGGATGCGGGGGCCGTTGCCGCTGGTCATCGCGGCGCTGACGCTCACCAGGTCGGCGACCGGCCCGCCGCCGCGGCCGTTGCCCTGCAGTTGCACGGCCAGTTCGTCGATCATCGCCAGCACCCGGTCGAACTCGACGGGGGTGCGGGTGCGGGCCAGGCTGAGGGTGTCGCGGTCGGCCAGCGTCGGCCCGCCCCGGTAGGGCGGGGTGAACTCGATGTGACGGTCGGTCAGGATCGAGGTCGAGACGGTCACCGCCTGTGCATCGGCCGGGATCTTGACACCGGGATCGATGTGCATCGTGACGTCGACGTACTGACCGGTGGGGACGATCCTGGTCACCTCGCCGACCCGCATCCCGAGGACGGACACCGCGTTGCCCTCGTAGAGTCCGCTGGCGCTGTCGAATTGGGCGCTGATGACCATCCCGCCCTGCTCCGATGCCAACGGTCCGCCCGAGCATCCGCCCGCGCCGAGAGCCATCGCGACGATGACCGCCGCCTTGCCGAGTGTGCGCCCCGTCATCGGCAGTCCTCGAAGTAGTTCGGCAGGTTGAACTGTTCGGCACGACCGCTCAACGCGCACATGACCGAGTCGATCAGCGTGCCGCCCGAGGAGGAGAAGTCGAACTCGTTGCCGTTGCCGGTGGCGTTGGTGAAGTTGCGCAGCGGCACGGGCATCATCTGCAGCGTGTTGCGGAACAACGCGTCGTTCTTGCCGACCGAGGCCAGGATGCCGTCGAGGTTCGTCAACAGCGCGTCCATCTGGGCGCGGTCACCGACCAGCACCGGCTGCAACTGGTTCACCAGTGTGGTCGTGGCGTCGACGAGCCGGACGATCATCTGCTTCCGGGCCGCCAGATCGGTCAGCACGTCGCGGCCCTGGGTCATCAGGGTGGCGAGGCTGCGCTGCTGACCACCGAGCAACTCGGCGATCTGCTGCGTACTGCGCAGCAGGTCCCCGATCTCGTCGCGACGACCGGCCAGGACCGAGGACAGATGCGCCACGTTGTCCAGCGCCTGCGGCAGAATCTCCGGAGAGCCCTGCAGCTGCTCGGACAGCGAGGTCATCGACTGGGCGATCTTCTCGGCGTCCACCGCTTCGAACGTCGTCGTGGCATCCTGCAGCGAGTCCTGCAAGGTGTAGGGCACCTCGGTGTTGGCCAGCGGGATGCGCTTGTCGGTCAGCTCGCCGGATCCGGCGGGCTTGAGCTCGACGTACCGCGCGCCGAGCAGCGTGGTGAGCTTGATCCCGGCGCGGCTCGCCGCACCGAGGTGGACGTTCCTGTCGACCTCCAGCGTGACCACCACTTTGTCCCCGGCCAGCCGAAGCCCCTTCACCGAGCCGACGTGGACGCCGGCCACGGTCACCTGATCGCCGGCGCTCAGTCCGGCCGCCTGCGCGAAATCCGCGTCGTAGGTGGTCTTGCCGAGGCCGAGGCGCTGCACGCCGAGCAGCCCGCCCAGCGTCACCACGATGACCAGCACCGAGATGATCCCCAACCGCAGGGTGCCGTGGTGTTCGATCGGCGTGCGGAACACCGTCGTGAGCCTCGCCGGGGCGCTCATCGGCATTTCGCGCTCTGCTGGATCTTGCCGCCGGGAGTCGCGTTCCGGACGATCGCGTCGATCAGACTGTCGATCCGCGGGAACTGACTGACCGTCAGATGACAGGCGTAGATGTCCAGATACGTACCGCCCTGGCTGATTCGGGCGAGTCCCTTGAGCATCAGCGGGGTGTTGAATCCCATGTAGGCGAAGGCCTGCTTGTTGTCCATGAAGTGCTTGGCGAATCCGGGTTCCCGGGCCAGCCACTCGCGCAGGTCGGGCTGCACGTCGGTGATCACCTTCGCCAGCCGCTCACCGACGATGCCCACCTGATCCATCGAGGTGACGAATTCCTCTCGGCGTGCGGCGAATCCGCCGAACACCGCCTCTGCGGAATCGATGGTGGACTTCAGGTCGCCGTCGCGTTCGGCCAGCGAAC
Source organism: Mycolicibacterium vaccae NBRC 14118 = CIP 105934 (assembly GCF_001552715.1). Taxonomy (GTDB): domain Bacteria; phylum Actinomycetota; class Actinomycetes; order Mycobacteriales; family Mycobacteriaceae; genus Mycobacterium; species Mycobacterium vaccae. The sequence continues at coordinate 19,664 of NZ_BCRS01000023.1, forward strand.
CCACCACGGAGTTGAGGTTGACCAGCACGCTCTCCAGGATCTGGTCGGTCCCGGAGTACGACTGGGCCAGCCGGGTGGTTTCGGAGATCAACATCGTCAGCGCGCCGGTGTCGCCCTGGGTGGAGCGCACGATCGCCGTCGTGAGATTGTCGACCTGGTCGGGGTTGAGCAATGCGAACAGCGGCTCGAAGCCGTTGAGCAGGTTCGAGATGTCGAACGACGGTTCGGTGCGCTCGACGGGGATCACCGCGCCGGCGGGGAGTACAACCGGTTCGCTCGGGTCGGTGGAGTGGTCGCCGAGCGACAGGCCGACATAGCGCTGGCCGATGATGTTCTGGTAGACGATGGACGCCTTGGTGTTTCCGTAGAGCACCTGTTCGGACTGCACGCGGAACCCGACCCTGGCCATGTCGCCGTCGAGGGCCACCTCGTCGACGCGGCCGACCTTGACTCCTGCCATCCGGACTTCGTCGCCGACCTTCAGGCCGGACACATCGGTGAACATCGCGCTGTAGGACTCGGTGGCACCACCGACGTTGCGCTGCAGCGTGACGAAGACCGTCCAGATCAGCGCCAGGCAGACCGACAGGAACACGCATACCCAGATCAGCGGGCGCCGGTAACTCACGGGTTCTCCCTTCCCGGTGCGACGGGCTGCGCCTCGGCCGGCAGCAGCGGCAGCGCCGGCGCGGCCGCGCCGGGGACCGGTGCGGGCTCCGGCACGACATGCACGGTGTTGCCCCGGGCCACCGGCCCGAGCAGGATTTCGGACGCGGCATTGGGCTCGGGGCCGAGGAGTTCGGCGATCGCTGCCCGCTCCTGTGCGCTGCCCACCGGTCCGACGTTGCCGCCGGGCCGCGTCGGGGTCAGTGGGTAGTTGCGCGGATCGGTCATCGGCGCCAGCGCGGGCACGTCCTGGGTGACGGGCGCGGTCGTGCAGCTGGGACCCTCGAGCTCGCCGTAGCGCGGGCAGTCCTGCCGGGTGTACATCCGGTTCGGGGTGAACACCAACATGAATTTCCCTGTGCCGTGGTTCCTGTCGGGATTCCACACCTCGTCGAAGAAGCGGGTGGACAGGGTGTTGATCCGGGTGACGATGGCCGGGAACTCGGCTCCGCCGTCGGCGATCACGCCGAGCACCGGGGACAGCTGGGTGGTGATCCCGATCAGCCGGTCGGTGTGGTTCTCGAACGCCGTGCCCATCGCGCCGAACGCGGTGTGCCCGGCGGACAGGAAGTTCGCCAGCTCGCGGCGCTTCTCGGCGACGGTGCGCATCGGCACCACAGCCTGGTGGACGGCGTCGAGGAGCTCCGGCGACGAGGACTGCAGGCCCTGCAACGCATCCGAGAGCACCGCCAGCGTCGGCTCGGTGCCGTCGTCCACCATGAGGTCGTTGAGCTGGTCGACGATGCGCTTGGCGCCGCCGCCCGCATGGGTCAGCTCGTCACCTCGGCCGCTGGTGGCCTCGGCGACCGCCGCGAGCACACCGACGCTGTCGTCGGATCCGGGCCGGCCGGCCGCTCCGAGCACGTTGCGCAGCTTGGTCAGCGCGGTCTGGAACTGGACGGTGGCCAGGCTCTGGTCCTGCACGATCTCCGAACCGGTGCGCAGTGCGGGCGCCGGCCCGTTGTCGACGAGCTGGATCGACGACACCGCGAACACGTTTCCGGGCACTACGCGGGCGGTCACCGTCGCCGGGATGTGCTGTGCAAAGCGGGGATCGAGAGTCAATGCGACGGTGTTCGTGCCGCCGTCGAGCGCCGGTTCCACACCGTCGACCCTGCCGACGAGCGCTCCGCGGAACTTGACGTCGGAACCCTGCGGCAGACCGTCGCCGACGTCGTCGAGCAGGGCGAGCACCTGCACGTGGCCGGAGAACATCCCCTCGGACTTCGCGACGGCCCCGGCGGCCAGCAGCGCCGTGCCGACCAGCAGCGCGACTCCGCGCAGCAGCAGCTGCCGGTGCGAGACCTCCTTGGCCGCCGACTCGAACCTCTGCACCATCTCAGCCACCGAGCCTCGCGCCGGAACCGATGCCCCAGAGGCCGATGGTGAGAAGCAGGTTCACGATGATCATCACCGAGATGCTGGCGCGCATCGCGCGGCCTGCGGCCACACCCACTCCCTGCGGGCCGCCGCTGGCGAAATAGCCGTAGTAGCACTGGATCGTCGTCGTGATGGTGACGAAGACGATCGCCTTGCAGACCGAGTACAGGATGTCTGAACCGGTGAGCACCAACCGGAAGTAGTGATCGTAGGAGCCCGCCGACAGTCCGCCCGCGACGCTGACGACGGTCTGGACCGCCGCGTAGTTGATCAGCAGACACAGGATGTAGAGCGGGATGATCGCCACCACCGACGCGAGCAGCCGGGTGGTGATCAGGTATGGAATCGGCCGGATCGCCAGCGATTCCATCGCGTCGATCTCCTCGGAGATGCGCATCGAGCCCAGCTGCGCGGTGAACCGGCAGCCCGCCTGCGCGGCGAACGCCAGCGCCGCCATCACAGGCGCCAACTCGCGCGTCGACACCGTCGAGGACAGCAGGCCCGCGGCGGGTTCCATACCGAGCAGGTGCAGGGCCTGCAGCCCCTCGATGCCGACGATCGCGCCGGCCGATGCGCCGAGCAGAATGATCACCCACGCCGTCCCGCCGCCGACCACGATGGATCCGTTGCCCCAGGTGACGTCGGACAGGATGGTCAGGAAGGCCTTGCGGTAGCGCGTGAGCGTCACCGGGATCCCGGCCACCGCGCGGATGAAGAACGTCAGCATGTGGCCCAGGCGGATACCGCCACCGGCCACCGCCGTCGACGCGACCACCAGTGGCCGGACCCCGCGCGGGTAGTACGGTGCCGCCATCAGAGAGCCACCTTCGGGAACAGCAGCACATACATCTGGGTGAACACCACGTTGGTGATCATCAGCAGCAGGATCGAGGCGACCACGGTGGCGTTGACAGAGTTCGCCACGCCCGCAGGCCCGCCCTTGGTGGTCAACCCTTTGTCGCACGCGACGATCGCGACGATCGCGCCGAAGACCACCGCCTTGATCAACGTCAGAACCAGGTCACCGACCGTCGCGAAGGATGCGAACGTGGTCACGAAACTGCCCGGCGCGCCGTCCTGGGCGAAGGTGTTGAACAGATAGCCCGCCAGGAACCCGATGAAGCACACCAGCCCGGTCAGCGCGACACCCACCACGATCGCGGCCGCCAGGCGCGGCACCACCAGCCTGCGGATCGCCGAGATCCCCATCACCTCAAGGGCATCCACCTCGTCACGGATCGTCCGGGAGCCGAGGTCGGCGCAGATCGCCGACCCGACCGCCGAGGCCATCAGCAGCGCGGCCACCAGGGGTGCGCCCTGACGGATGACCGCGAGCCCGCTGGCCGCACCGGCCAGCGACGTCGCCCCGACCTGGCCGGCCAGCAGCGCGAACTGGATCTGCAGGGTCACGCCGATGGGAATGGCCACACACATCGTCGGCAACATGGCGGTCGATGCCATGAAGGATGCCTGCTGGATGAACTCCCCGAACGGAAAACGCCACCTGGCGATATCGAAGATCAGGTACTGCAGCGAACGCAATCCCAGGATGCACTGGCTGCCCACGGTTTCCAGCGACGCTACGGGATGCCGCCTGGCATAGCCCTTCGTCCACTCACCGACCTCACCGAGCGGTGAGGGCATGTCCCGTGTTGTCACCATTGACTCCCGGTCCCCCGTCCTCGCTTCTCAGCGCCACCGGGGGCGTTGCTCAGATGGTGGGCCCGCCAGGGAGCCGAACCGCCTGGTGAACGACTCGTTCGTCTGCTGCTCCCGCCGGTAGCGGTCCCCGCTCTCCCGCAGCAACTCGATCCGGCCCTCGATGCGGGCGATCTCGTCGGTGTCCGACGGTGTCCGGGCGCGAACCCGCGCCAACTGCCCGGTGGCCTCGGCCAGCTCCTCTGCCAGCCTGGCCGCCACCTCACCGAAGGTCAGCAGGTCGTAATCATCGGTCTCGGGCCGCGGCTCGGTCATCGGCCCTCCCCGAAGTGCAGGAGTGCACGCGCATTGAGTTCGACGATACGGTGCACGTCGTCGTCGCTGACCGAGACAAGGTTCTCGGCGATCCGCTTGCGGCTGTTGGGCCAGTTCGAATCGGAGTGCGGGTAGTCGACCTCGACGAGGATGTTCGCCACGCCGATCGTGTCCCGGGCGTCGATCCCGTGCACGTCGTCGATGAAGCAGCCCCAGAAGTGCCTCCGGAACAGGTCCGAGGGCCGGTCGGTGCGGCTGATCTTCTGATACCACCGGTGCCGCTCCCAGGTGTAGTCCAGCCGCTCCAGCAGATAGGGAATCCAGCCGATTCCGCCTTCGGACAGCATGAACTTCAGGTTCGGGTGTCGTTGCAGCACACCGGAGAACACCAGGTCGGCGGTGCTCCACATCAGGTTCGTCGAAAACGTCGCGATGGCCACGGCGAACGGCGCGTTGGGGTCGTAGGAGCCGGCCGCGAACGAGAAACCCGGGACGTAGCCGCCAGAGCCGAAATGCAGACACACCGGCATGTCCGCGGCTTCGAGGGCATCCCAGAGCACCTCCCAGTGGGACGGGTCGTGGAAGGACGGCAGGCCCAGCGGGACGGGGCTGTCGGGAAAGGACACCGCCTTGGTGCCGAGGCGCGCCAGCCGCTCGACCTCGGCGGCAGCCCGCACGGGATCCCAGGTGGGCAGAATCCCCAACGGAATCAACCGGTCCGGCGCCGTTGCGCACCATTCGTCGATCTGGAAGTCGTTCCAGGCGCGCACGCACGCCAGCGCGAGCTCCTTGTCCCGGGCGCGCTGGAAGACGCCGCCACCGAATCCCGGGAAGGACGGGAAGGCCAGCGCGGCGTGGACGCCGTCGATGTCCATGTCCTTGATCCGTTCGGCGGGGTCGTAGCACCCCGGGATCATCTGGTCGTAGCGGACGGGCTCCATCCCGTACTCCGCCGGCGGTTTGCCGGCGACCGCGTTGAGCCCGATCTGCGGATAAAGTTGCCCTTCGTAGCGCCACACATGGTGGCCCTCAGCGGTTTCGATGATCTGCGGCCCGGTCTCGCGGTACCTCTCGGGCAACCGGTCCTGCCACACCTGGGGATGCTCGATGACGTGGTCGTCCACCGAGATGATCTTCATCCAGTCCTGTAACGGCATTGCCTGTCCTCCGAGTCCACAACTTCTGTCCGCAACTTCTGCCGACGGCCGGTGTCCCGGCCGTGTCCGTCATCCGCGTGGCAGCCCCAGTGCCCGCTCGGCGATCACGTTGCGCAGCACCTCGTTGGTGCCGCCGGCGATGGTGAACGCACGTGCGTAGAGGAAGCCGTCCTGCCACCATCCGTCGTCCCACACACCCGGGTCCCCCTCCACCCGGATGCCGTCATGGCCCTGCAGCTCGAATCCGAATTCGTGCAGCGCCAGGTTGATTTCGCTGAACAGGATCTTCGACACCGGCGCGTCGCCGACGTCGCCCGTGCCGTGCAGGGACCTGCTGTCGCCGAATGCCGAGACCAGCGCGTTGACGTGGACGTCGGCGGCCAGCTTGCCGATAGCCTGACGGATGTCGTCGCGGTCGATCGCGGGGCATCCGTCACGGCTGATCTCGGTCGCCAGCCGTACGAGCCTGTCCAGTGCGCCGAACAGCGACGCACCGCCTCCCGCGCTGGAACGCTCGTGCGCCAGGCTCGCGGTGGTCACCGCCCAGCCCCGGTTGACCTCGCCGATGACCCGGTCGGCCGGGATGCGCACGGTGTCCAGGAAGACCTCGTTGAAGTCCGAGGTGCCGGTGATCTCCCGCAGCGGCCGCACGGTGACGCCCGGCGTCTTCATGTCCAGTGCGAACGCGGTGATGCCTGCGTGTTTGGGCGCGTCGGCGTCGGTGCGGGCCAACAGGTAACCCCAGTCAGCGTGCTGACCGTTGGTCGTCCAGACCTTCTGCCCGTCCACGACGTACTCGCCGCCGTCCAGGCGGGCCCTCGTGCGCAGACTCGCGAGGTCGCTGCCCGCGTCGGGCTCGCTGAACAGCTGACACCAGATGTGCTCGCCCGACCGGATCCGCGGCAGGAAGAAGTCCTTCTGCTCGGTGCTGCCCGAAGCGATGATCGCCCCTGCCGCAAGCAATCCGCCGCCCACCGGGCCCGCCGCGGCCGCCCGGACCAACTCGTCGGCGACCACCGACTCGTGGAGAGGATGCGGATCGGCCAGGCCGCCGTACTCGACGGGCCAGTTCACTCCCAGCAACTGTTCGGCGAACAACAGCCCGGTCCATTCCCGCAGCGCGGGCACCTCGTCCGGCTCGGGCGCGCGGACACCGGTGCGGGCCTGCCTCGGCGGCGCGTGGCGGGCCGCCAGATCGCGGACACGTTCTCGCAGTGCGCCCAGTCCCGCGTCCTGAGTGAGTTGCAAAGCGTCCTCCGCTGTCTGATCCCGCAAGCCTGATTGAGCTTAATCAGTATCCTGTATCTTTGTGAAGGGTTTCGCGGCCCCGACCCCGATCACCTCCTCCCAGTTAAGGAGCGGCCTGTGAACTTCGAGCTCACCGAGGAACAACGAGGGTTGGTCGATTCCACCCGTGCGCTGCTGACCAAGCTCGCGTCGGTGGACAGAGCCCGCGGCCTGCTCGACGGCGCCGACGGGTTCGACACCGAACTGTGGGGCCGCGGCGCCGATCTCGGCTGGTCCGCACTGGGGATCGCCGAGAGCGACGGCGGCCTCGGACAACGCCCCATCGACCTGGCGCTCGTGGCCGTCGAACTGGGGTACGGCCTGGCCGCCACGCCCTTCATCCCCGTCGTCGTCTCCGCGGACGCGGTGAGCCGGTCGGACGTCGGCGACAAAGACAAGGTGCTGCAGGCGATCTCCGAAGGGTCGATGATCGCCGCGTGGGCCTATGCGGAGTTCGGCCAGTCCTGGGGGGCGATGGGCGTGGGTATGGGCACCGTCGCGCGTCGCCACGACGGCGGCTACCTGCTCAACGGCGCGAAGGTGTCGGTACAGGACGCCGATGCGGCTCACCTGCTGCTCGTCGACGCCGTCCTCGACGGTGCGCCGGCCCGGTTCCTGGTGCCCGCGGACAGCGCCGGGGTGCGCATCGACCGACAACGCACCCTCGATGTGACCCGGAGTTACTGCGACGTCGTTTTCGACGACGTGGCGGTCGACGGCGCCGCACTGTGCGCGGCCGGCGAGCGGGCCCTACAGTCGCTCACCGCATCGATGCGTCTGCACACCGTGCTGTTGTGCGCCGAACTCGTCGGCATCGGGCAACGACTGCTCGCGATGACCGTCGACTACGTCAAGGAGCGGGTCCAGTTCGGCCGCCCCGTCGGCAGCTTCCAGGCCGTCAAACACAAGTGCGCCGGCATGCGGATCTGGGTGCAGGCCAGTACCGCCGCGGCCTACCACGCCGCGATGGCGCTCGACGGCGACCCACTGGACGCCGACCGTGCGGTCAGCGTCGCCAAGGCGTATGTCTCCGACGCCGCGGGCCGGATCGCCGGGGAGGCGCTGCAACTGCACGGCGGCCTCGGTTTCACCTGGGAGCACGACCTGCACCTGTTCCTGAGGCGGGCACGCACGGACGCGCTGCTCTCGGGTGACACCCGCTTCCACCGCGAACGACTCTGCCACCTACTGGAATCGGCGCAGGCGTAACCGGGTTCAGCCCGCCGCACCGAGCTGGTCCAGCGCGTGCACGGCGCCGCGGTTCAGCGGCACCGGGTCCGTGTCACGCGCGGTCTGCAGACTGATGCCCTTGGCCGCGGCGACCGCCTGCTCGAGTTGCGGCTTCCTGTCGAACAGCGTCCTGGTCAGCACGCAGGCCAGGTTCGCGTCCAGGTCGTCACGCACCAGCAGCATGTTCGCCACGACGATGGTCTTGACGTCGCCGGGCAGCTGGTAGGTCGCGGCGGGGATGACCCCCTCCTCGTAGGCGGGGCTGATCTCGGCCATCCTGGCCAGCTGCGGGGTGATGTCGAGGAAGACCACCTCGTTTCGCGAGGTGGTGAGCAGATCGGTGATCCCCGGCGTGGGCAGACCGCCGGACCAGAACAGCGCGTCGATGGAGCCGTCCTTCATGCCGTCCACGGTCTTGGTGAGATCGAGGCGCTGGGCGGCGACATCGACGGCCGGGTCCAGTCCGGCCGATTCCAGCAACCGGTTGGCGATGACCTCGGTGCCCGACCCCGGTGAGCCGGTCGAGACCCGCTTGCCGCGCATGTCCGCGATCGAGGCGATGCCGCTGCCGGTGCGCACGATCACCTGGGTGTAGTTCGGGTAGATACGTGAGATCGCCTGCACGGGCTGCTTTTCCCCGTCGAAGCTGCCCGTGCCCTCGACGGCGTCGGCGGCGGTGTCGGCCAGCGAGAAGGCCACCTGATAGCTGCCACCGACGAGTTGCTGGATGTTCTGCACCGAGGCGCCGGTCTCCGCGGCAGTGGCCTTGACCGTGCCGTCGGTGGCCGCCGAGATCTGCTCGGCGTAGGCGTTGCCGAGCGAGAAGTACACCCCCGTCGAGTTGCCCGTCGCGATGCTGACCCGGGTGTCCGCGCCGACCTCGCAGGTGATTTCGCCACCGGAGTCGGCGGTGGGGGTGTCCTGGCGGCCGCCGCAACCGGCCGTCGCGGTCGCGGCACACACCACTGCCGCGAGCGCGGCCAAGGTCCTGGTCGCACGTCTCATGTCCGTCTCCTCTTGTCGGTGATGAAGGTCAGCGCGACTGCACCGAGCAGACACGCCAGCCCCGCCGCGATCGTGACGGGGTGCAGGAACAGCAGCAGCAGCGCGCCGAGTGCGCTGAGCGAGCGCGCAACCGGGCCCAGCGCACCGACTCCGAGGGCCCAGCCACCCGCCGCGAACGACAGCGCCACGATGCCGGCACACGCCGCGGCGGAGGCCCACAGCACACCGACCACCGGACCGCGCCCCAGCAGGTATTCGCCCGGCGTGGTCAACACGAACGCGATCGGCACCAGGAACGCCGGCGCGGCGTACCGCAGTGCCTGCCACATCGTGGGGATCGCCTGACCACCGGTGACCGCCGACGCGCCGACGGCCGCCAGTGCGGTCGGCGGGGTGACCTCGGAGAGCACCGAGTAGTAGAAGACGAACATGGCGGCCGCCGGCGCGGGCACGTCGAGCGCGAGCAGGGCGGGCCCGATGATGACCCAACCGATCACGAACGACGCCGTCACCGGTATCGCGAGCCCGAGAAGGGCCAGCGCCACCGCGGCGAAGACAGCCGTCAGCGCCAGGATCACGGTCCGGTTGTCGCTGAGCGAGTCCACCCCGCCCACCAGAACTGATGAGAACTGGGATCCGAGACCGGTTTTCGTCGTCATCGCGGTGATGACGCCGGCGGCGGCGCAGACCGCGACGACCGGAAGCACCCCGCGGACCCCGGTGCTCAACGCCTCGAAGAGACGGCGCGGGGTCAACCGGCCCCGCCGGTCGAGGAAGCTCAGCACGAACGCCAGCACGGTCGCGTAGACCACCGCCCTGGTGGCCGACATCCCCATCGCCAGAAACACCACGATGGCGATCATCGATGCGAAGTGATACCCGAACCGGCCCAACAACTTCCACGCGGATTCGGTACCGAGGTGCGCCGGTTTCATGCCGAAGCGGCGGGCATCGATCTCGACGGCCAGCAGGATGCCCAGGTAGTACAGGACGGTCGGGATCATCGCCCACCCGAGCACTGTCAGGTAGGAGACCTCGAGGTACTCGGCGACGATGAACGCCGCCGCTCCCAACGTGGGCGGCGACAGCAGCGCGCCGACCCCCGCCGCGGCGAGCACACCGCCGGCACGTTCGGGGGTATAGCCGGCGCGCCTCATGATCGGCCAGGTGATCGCCCCGACGGTGACCGCGGTCGCGGTGCCCGAACCGGAGACGGTGCCGAGCAGAAGCCCCGAAGCGACGGTGGTGCGGCCCGCGGCGCTGCGCGAGCGCCGGAACGCCGCGACCGACAGGTCGACGAAGAACTTGGCGCCGCCGGACAGTTCGAGCACGGCGCCGTAGATGGTGAACAGCACGATGTAGGTGGCCGCCACATCGAGTGGGGTGCCGAAGAACCCGCTGCCCGAGTTGTACAGCGCGTCGACGATCTGGTCGAAATCCAGACCCGCGTGGCCGATCGCCCACCCCTGAGGCAGCAGCCCGCCGTAATAGCCGTAAGCCAGGAACAGGCCGCACACGACCGGCAGCGCCCACCCGGTGGTCCTGCGGCAGGCCTCGAGGATGAGGATCAGCAGCAGGGCGCCCATTGCGATGTCGGTGGGCACGAGCATGCCCTGCCGATCGAGGAACGCGTTGTACCCGCCGCCGCCGGCGCCGATCCGGACCGGAAGGATCGGATACAGGCAGACCAGCAGCGTGACCGCGGCCAGCGCCCAGTCGAGTGCCCCCGGCCGGTCCCGCGGGTCGAGCCGTCCGCCCCAGCCGGACCGGTAGACCAGGTACACCAACGGCAGGGAGCCGGCCAGGAACACGATCAGGTAGTACTGGCTGCCCTGCGACAGCGGCCGGAAGACCTGCCCGATGGTCAGCAGCGCCACCGCGAACGCCACACCGGCGACCAGCCGCCGGGTCCAGCCGGACAGCTCGCGGCCCGGCTTCTCCTGATCGTCGACCTGGAGCGCCGCAGGCGGCGTGGCAACCACCGTCGGCGGGTTGCCCGGCTCCGTTGCTGAGCTCCGGTCCATTGCATGCAGACGTTATGCCCCGAACACGGTGTCTGGACCAGAATCTCGCAATCGCTGCGCGGAACCGGAGTCAGCGCGACGTCGTTGACACCTCCGGCTCCGTCGAGAACACTCGTTTCCCATGCTGGAAGGCGCCGGGCACCGTCAGGACGTGAGCGCCCGGTGACCGCCGAGGCGTGGGCGAGCCTGGTGGACGGCCTGGCGAGCGCAGGGCGGCACCTCGAGGAATCCACCGCCGCCCTCGACCCGCAGGAGCGCGCCGACGGCTACCGTGCGCTGCTGCGTGCGGCGAACAATCTGTTCGGCCGCTTCGAGACCGACCCGGAGGCGCCGGAGCTGGTGCCGTTCAACGGTTGGCGGCAGAAGTTCTTTCTGGACAACCCCGATTACCGGTACTGGATCGCCGACATCTCCGGCCGGCACGAGTACCGGCTCGCCGGCAACATCGGCGACTCGGTCTACCAGTCGATCACGGTCTACACCGGACGCGGGGTGGCCGACGCGGCGGCGGTGGCACGCATCGACTCCGACGGACTCGACGTCGACGACGATGGCGAGTTTACCCTGACGCTGTCCCCCGACCGGCGCCCGTCACCGTCGCACCTGCACCTGCCTGCCGAGGCGACCTCGGTGTGGGTCCGCTACGTCCATGACCGGTCCCGACCCGCCGACGAAGGCGACTGCCGGATCACCCGCTGCGGGGCACCCGACCGTGTACCGGTGCCCGATGCTGCGGAGTTCGCCCGTGACCTGGCGAAGCTGGGAAAGGTTCTCGCGCAGGTGCCGGCGGTGTTCGAGTTGTCGACGGCGCGGGACATCAAGTCGCCCAACTCTGTTCGGCACTGGTCGGCGATGACGGGCGGTGCGGCCTTCACCGAGCCGGGTATCCACTACCTGCGCGGCGCATGGGAACTGGGCCCCGGTGAGGCACTGGTGGTGGAAGGCCCGCTGGTGGACTGCCGGCACTGGAACATCGTGCTGTACAGCAGGTTCCTGAATTCGCTCGACTACCGGCACCGGACGGTGTCCCGGACCGGCGCCGGCGCCCACACCGCCGGCGGCGCATACCGTTTCGTCCTGGCCGCCCGGGATCCCGGCATCGCCGGATACGACTGGCTCGACACCGAGGGCCGGAATTTCGGGGTGTTCGTCATGCGCTTCCTGCAGCCTTGCGGCACTCCCGAACTTCCCTCGGTGCGCAGCGTACCGATCGCCGACCTCGGGCCGACGTGAGCTGGCAACCGCCCCCTCGCTCGGCAGCCGCGCGCGAGATCTACTGCGCCGCAGAGCAGGACCGAATCGACCGGCCCCACCGCTACACGCTCGACCCCGAGTCCGTCCTCGACCGCATCGCCGCACGCGGCGAGGTGGCACCTGAGGAGTTCGCGGCCGGCTGGCGAGAAGGCCTGGAGATGTTTCTGGCCTCGGCGCAGCACGAGGGCCGGCTCAACGCCGTCGGAATCCGCACGGCGATGGCCACCGCGCTGGGCAGGCTCACCGCCGGTGCGACGATCCGCCGGTGCCACCTGCACCACCCGGACGCAGGCGACAACGCGGTCCGCTCCCCCATCGTCATCACCGGCGGCTGGCGGACCGGCACCACGTTCCTGTTCCGGCTGCTCGGAAGCGATCCGCGACTGCACGCTCCCCTGCCCGCGGAACTCGTTGCGCCGTGGGCGTTCACGAAGTCGGCACCGCAGGAGCCGAAGAAGGTGACCGCGGCCCGGACCTCGATGCTGCACACCCTCAACCCCGCCATGGCGGTCGTCCATCCGTCGGGACCCGACCTCCCGGAGGAATGCGTGCTGGCGATGGGCACCGATATGCGCAACTGGGGGTTCACGTCGATGTTCCGGGTGCCGTCGTACGCCGACTGGCTCGGCGTCGAGGACTTCGCCGAATCCTATGCCCGGTACCGGGAGATCCTTCAACTGCTCGAACTCGGCGACCACCGGCGGTTCGCGCTCAAGGCGCCGGCCCACACCGCCGAACTCGACCACGTCGCTTCGACATTTCCGGGCGCCGTGGTGATCCAGATCCACCGGGACATCGTCACCACGATCGCGTCCGGGGCCAGCCTGTTCGCCGTGTACCAGTCGACCTACAGCGACACCGTGGATCCGCTCGATGTCGGCCGCAGGCAGATCGAGCAGAGCGAACGCTGGTTCCGACGCGCCGCCGCGTTCCGGTCGTCGCCGCGCCGCGAGCAGGTCACCCTCGTCGACGTCGCCTACCGCGATCTCGTCGACCGACCCGAAGCCGTGCTGGCGACGATCTACGCCGCGGCGGACATGCCGCCGCCGACGGACCTCAAGCGCTTCGTCGCCGACTACCACCGCGTCCACCCCGGGGATGGGCACGGCGGCCACCGCTACACGCCGCACGACTTCGGCCTCGATCCCGCGGAGTTGCGGGAGCGCTTCTCGTTCCTGCCCCACGACTGACGAGAACCGCTGGCGGGGAACCGGACACGGCATCGATCCGCGAAAGCACATCCCGGCAGCGGATTTGAATGCCGTTTGGGCGCTGCGCCTCTAGGCTGGACCGATGGCGAGCGACGGGGAGCGCGCGGGGGTCGAGCTGACCAACCTCGACCAGCCGCTGTCCGACGATGCGGGCGCCACCAAACGCGACCTCGTCGACTATCTGGACGCCGTCGCGGACCGCATCCTGCCGGTGCTCGCCGGCCGACCGCTGACGGTGCTGCGGGCGCTTCGGGGCCGGGCCCCGTTCATGCAGAAGAACGTGCCCAAGTACACCCCGGACTGGGTGCGCACGGTGCCGATCTGGGCCGAGGCGTCCAAGCGCGAGATCCGCTACGCCGTCTGCGACGACCGCCGCACCCTGCTGTGGCTGGCCAATCAGCGCGCCGTCGAGTACCACCCCGCGCTCGGGCCTGCCGACGACATCTACCGACCGACCCACCTGATCCTCGATCTCGACCCACCCGACGGCGCCGATTTCGCCGCGGTGGTGGCGGTGGCCCACCTGGTTCGGCAGGCCCTGTCCGACAGCGGGCTGGCGGGTGCGGTGAAGACCAGCGGCTCCCGCGGCCTGCACATCTTCGTCCCGATCGACGACACCGCTCCCGTCGACGACGTCGCAGCCGCCACGCGCGCAATGGCCGCGCGCGCCGAGGCGCTGGATCCGTCGATCGCCACCACCGCGTTCATCGTCTCCGACCGTGAGGACAAGGTGTTCGTCGACGCCACCCGTGCGGGCGGGGCCACCGTGGCCGCGGCCTACAGCCCGCGGTTGCGTCCCGGCACGCCGGTGTCCTTCCCGGTGTCCTGGTCTGAGCTGGAGCGGGTGCACCCGTCCGATTTCACGGTGCACACCGCCGCGGCCGTGCTGGCCGGGCGCGACCCGTGGGCCGACGCGATGCCGGCGCCGCAACGACTGCCGAACGAACTGATCGAGCACGGCCGGACGATCCCGGTCGCACGGGTGGCGGCGATGCACGAAGGGAAGCGGCGCGCCAGGGCGCAACGCGAGGGCGAGGCCCGGTAGGGCGCGCCTATCCGCCGGCCGGCTTGACGATCGTCACCCTGGTCAGCCCGCTCACCGTCAGCACCGGCAACAGGACCGGATTCACCAGCAGCTCGATCGATTCGGCGTAGTCGAACAGCACGTTGATGGCGCCGCTGTCGAGGTAGTCCACAGCGCTCAGGTCGACGAGCAGGGCCTGCCCGTCGGACCCGACCGCGGCCCCGACGGCCTCGGAGAACGCGGCGATGTTGCTCATGTCCAGCTCGCCGACAGCGGTCAGCACCGACGAGCCGTCCTCCTGACGGTCGGTGTGCAGGCTCAGCGGGGTGGGCATCAGTGGATCCTGGCGTTCATGCGCACGGTGGTGCCCGTGCGCTGGGAGTCGATGGTGACATCCTGCATCAAGGCCTCCATCAAGGCGATGCCCCTACCCCGGTGCAGTGCCGGCACCTCCGCGCGCGGCTTCCACGTCCCGGAGTCGGCGATGGTCACGAACACGGTGTCGGGCAGCGCGGTGGCACACAGCCGGACTGTCCCGTCCGGACGGTCGCGATGGCCGTGCTCGATGGAATTGGCCAGCGCCTCCCCCACGGCGATCAGCACATCCAGCGACTGTTCCTGCGAGACCCCGACGGCGGTCAGCCAGTCCCGCAGCACGGCCCGGCTGCCGGCCAGCTCCGCCACATCGGCGGGGAACTCGAGATCGAGCGGCGCGGGCTGGCGGTAGAGCAGCAGCGCCACGTCGTCCTGGTAGCCGTCGGTCGGCGCGAGCCGCGACATGATCACATTGGCCAGCTCGTCCAGCGCGGTCGCCCGGTTGCGCTGCACCACGTCGGTCGCGCGGGCGATGCCGTCGTCGATCGACTCGCGCCTGCGTTCGATCAGACCGTCGGTGTAGAGCAGCAGGGTGGCCCGGGGCGGCATGGTCTCCCGGGCCTCGGTGCGGTGGGGCGGGTTCTTGAGCCCCAGCGGCGTCGCGCGTGCACCCTCCAGCAGCCGGGTGGAACGGTCCGCGGTGACCAGGATCGGGGGCGGGTGACCCGCGCACGAGTACACCAACTCGCCGTTCTGCGGATCCAGCACCGCGCAGAAAGCCGTCGTGCACCGCGCCCCCGGCAACCGTGCCGCGAATCGGTCCAGCGCCGACAGCGCCGCCGCCGGGCTCGGATGTTCCAGCAGCAGCGCGCGGCAGGCGCTGCGCAGCTGACCCATGATCGTGGCGGCGGTGAGGCCGTGCCCGACGCAGTCGCCGACGATCAGTCCGATCTTGCCGTCGTCGAGGTCGACGACGTCGTACCAGTCGCCGCCGACCTGCAACGGGCTGGTCGCCGGCTGGTACCGCACGGCGAAACCGCTGGACAGCGCAGGACCGAGGATCGCGTGTTGCAGGGCCAGCGCCGTCTCGCGCTGCTGATCGATCTGGTGCACGCGTTGCAACCCCTGCCCCAGCCGGCCCGCCAACACCGTGAGCAGCGTGTGATCGTCCGTGGTGAACCGCCGGTGCTCGAACAGCTCGATGTACATCACGAGCACGCCCCGCGGATGCCGCAATGCCACCCCCGCCGCGCCGGCGGCCGAGGTGTCCGGGTCGAGCAACTGGCCGTCCCGCAGCGCGGTGATCGCCGCGCGGGTCTGCGGTGACAGGTCACCCCAGCCGGCCGGCTCCCCGACGCATCTCAGGTGCGGCTGCCCGGAGTCGTCACGGTCCTCGTCATCAGGCCAGATGGCGGCCAGCACGCGCCGCGCACCCCACACTGCCGCGAACTCCTCGGCGGCCGCCAGCACGGCGTCGTCGAGCGTGTCGGCCTGCGAGAGCTGCTGATGCAGTGAGGCCAGCGCGGTCTCACGCTGCACGATGTAGTGCTCGGCGCTGACGTCGCGCAGAGTTCCGACCACGACGTCACGGCCGGTCTCCGGATCCTCGGTGCGGGCGAAGGTGACCGCCATCCACAACCGGTGCCCGTCGCGGTGGGTCACCGGTACCGCGCCGATGCTGCCGTGCGGCTCCGACAGCACTCTGTCGAACGCCTCCCTGGTCCGCCGGTGCGCTTCGGGATCATGCTCGGCCGACGGCCACCACGGGTGCACGGGCCGGTACGGAAGACCGGCGGCGTCGAACCCGAGGATGTCGCCGAAGGCGGGGTTGATCTCGATGACGGTGCCCTCGTCGTCGCAGATGAAGAAGGCCTCCTGCAACGAGTCGACCAGCGCCGAGCGCCAGCGGGCGTGGTGCGCACGCAGCCGGGAGAGTTCGACACTCGTGCGCACCCGCGCCAGCAACTCCGCCGCGGCGAACGGTTTGACCAGGTAGTCGTCGGCGCCGGCGCGCAGGCCGCTGATCGACGCCTCCTGGCCGGCGCGGGCCGAGAGCAGCAGCACCGGCAGTGCCGCGGTGCGCCGGTCGGCGCGCAGCTCGGCCACCAAGCCCAGCCCGTCGAGGCGCGGCATCATCACATCGCTGATCACGATGTCGGGCGGGTCGGCTTGGATCCTCTCCAACGCCTCGACCCCGTCGACGACCGCCTCCACCTGGTAGCCGTCGGCATGCAGCAGCCGGCTCAGATACTCGCGCATGTCGGCGTTGTCGTCGGCGATCAACACCCGTGTCGGTGTCGCGGACCCGACGGTGGCAGTGGTCGCGAATCTTGTTGGCGTGCCGAATGACTCAGAGTCGCGATCGTGCTCGCCGGGGATCCAGCGCAGCGCCTCTTCGACATAGGCGTCCGCCGTGCCCGCTTTGGCCCGGTTCTCCCCGGCCGGGGCGAGCGCGTCCCCGGGTAGGTGCGCGGCGCCGAGCGGCAGCCGGATCGTGAACGTCGTTCCGCGGCCTTCGACACTCTGCGCGCCGATCGTGCCGCCGTGCAGCCCGATCAACTCCTTGACCAGAGCGAGCCCGATACCGCTCCCCTCGTGCGAGCGCGCCCTCGCGTTCTCGATGCGGTGAAAGCGTTCGAACAGCCGCGGCATCTCCGCGGCAGGCACACCGGAACCGGTGTCGGCGACCGCGACGACGGCGTTGCGGCCGTCCTTGCGCACCCGGACCGACACCGTGCCGTCGAAGGTGAACTTCAGCGCGTTCGACAACAGGTTGAAGATCACCTTCTCCCACATGTCGCGATCGACGTACACGGGTTCGTCCAACGGTTCGCAGTCGACGTCCAACACCAGCCCCGCGCGCTCCATCGCCGAGCGGAAGACGCTGGCGAGTTCGCCGGTCAGGGTGCCGAGGTCCACCGGCTGGTAGAGGGCCTGGGTGCGGCCCGCCTCGATCCGGGAGAAGTCCAGCAGCGTGTTGACCAGTTTGGCCAGCCGAAACCCGTTGCGCCACACCACGTCCAACTCCTGACGCGCACGCTCGTCGACGCCGTCGGCGCGGCGTAGCTCGGAGACCGGGTCCAGGATCAGGGTCAGCGGGGTACGAAATTCGTGGCTGATGTTGGAGAAGAAGGTGGTTTTGGCCCGGTCGAGCTCGGCGAGTTCCTCGGCCCGGCGCTGCTGGGCGCGATAGCTGCGTGCCAGGCCGATGCCCGCCGCGATGTGGGCGGCCACCAGCGTGACGAAACCGCGGTAGGCCTCGTCCAACAGCCGGTAGCGGTTCAGCGCGGCCACCAGGAAGCCGCTGGGCGACCCGCCCTGATGCAGCAACGGGACGACCAGCGCCTGCACCGGCGGCTCGCGCCACGCCCCGCTCGGCAGCGCGGGGTACTCGGCCAGGTCGAGATCGACCAGAACCGAGTCGCCGCGCGCCAGTTCGGCCAGCGGCCACCGACTGTCGTCTGGGGTCAGGCCGTCGGCGCCCAGGCGTGCGGGCACAGCGGGATGTCCCACCTCGATGCCGCTGGCGCCCGCCAACCGCGCCGACCCGTCGTCGTCGAACAGGTACGTCAGCGTGAAGGGCAGGTCCCGCAGATTCTGGGCCAGCTGCTCGTCGACGAAGCTGAGGATGTCCTCCTCGCCGCGCACCAGGCTGGGATCGGATCCGAGATCGCGCAAGGTCGCCATGCGCCGCTCACCGATCACCCGTGTGGTGTCCTCGCTGACCACGCACAGCATCCCGACCACGTGGGCGTCGTCGTCGCGCAACGGGCTGTAGGAGAAGGTGTGGTAGGTCTCCTCCACGTAGCCCGACCGCTGCAGGAACAACAGCAGAGCGGTGTCCCACGTCGCCTCACCGGTGGACAGCACCCGCTCGATCCGCGGGCCGATGTCGTCCCAGATCTCCGCCCACACCTCCCGGGCCGGGCGTCCCAGCGCCCACGGGTACTTGCGGCCCAGGGTGTCGCGCCGGTAGGCGTCGTTGCAGAAGAACGTCAGCTCCGACCCCCACGCCATCCACATCGGGAACCGTGAGGACAGCAGGATGCTGACCGCCGTCCGCAGGCTCTGCGGCCAACCGGTCGGCGGACCGAGTGGCGTCGCGGCCCAGTCGACCTCGGCGTGGTCGCGGCCGACCTCGCCACCGTCGGCGAAAAGACTTGAGCGCGAGGGATTCCCGCCGTCCACGCTACTCATCACAGGCCTTCGCTCGATGCCAGTGCGTCCGCCACCGTCGGGTAGGGCCGCAGCACGTCGTCGAGCTTGGTGACCTCGATGGGCCGGGTCACCTCGGCATTCGCGGCCACCACCCGGACCGTGACGCCGCGGCCGCCACCGGTTTCGACGCTGTCGAGCAGCGCGTTCAATCCGGCACTGCCGAAGTAGGTGGCCTCGTTGAGCTCGACGACCAGTGCCCGCGACGGATGGGCGAGCGCGTCGGCGGTCGCGGCCTGCAGCGCCGCGGCCAGACGCTGCACGGTGCCGGTGTCCACCTCGCCGCTGACATAGACGATCACCGCGCCGTCGCGCGCTTCCTGCGCGATGTTCAACGATTTCACGGATTCGGCGACAGTCACTCGACGCGCTGGTGCGCGGTCAGGAGCAGGTGGTCGAACTGCCGGCGCAGATCGTCGCCGCGCACCTCCACCTTGTGGAACTCGGCGACGATCCGGCCGGCGAGTGCCCGGAGTTTGGTGTTCGTCTGCTGAGACCGCCACTGCAGCAACTCGAACGCCTGGGTCTCGTCGATGCGGTAGACCAGCATCAGAGCGCCCTTGGCCTGCTCGATGGCCGCGCGCGCGGCGAACAGATCGGGCAGCGAGGTGTTCAGCACGTCGCGGCGGGTCTGATCGAGGGTGTCGGTCAGGTCGACGTAGTAACCCTCGGTGCCGACGACGGCGCCACTGTCGTCGAACATCCTGTCGCCCAGCACGAGAACGCTGTGTTCGCGGTGGCGGGTGTCGAGGAGGCGATGCCGGCTGGAGAACGCCCCGCCGGAGTGCAGGGCACGGTCGAGCAACTCCTGCACATGGCGGCGGTCGTCGGGATGTTTGTGGGAGAGCAGCAGTTCGGTGGTGGGGGTGACCGTGCCGGGCTCGTAGCCGTGCATCCGGGCCACCTCGTCCGACCACTCCCACCGCTGGCCGACGAACCAGAACCGGAAGCCGCCGATGCGGAGGTCACCCCCCGCCTGGGGCGATTCGTCAGCAGACGACCCACCCTCACACGACTGATCGGCACGCGGCATTGCCGCATTATTCCACTTCAGCCGATTTGGCAAACACCTTGCGCCGGACTGGTCGGCAGCTGCGGACGCCGGCCCGCCGAACTTGCCGTTTCCGCTGATGGGCCGGGTCGAATGCGGATAGCATCGGCCGCGGAGGCGCGGCTGCAGCGGGCACGATCCTGCGCCGGCCCGCCGTCGGGCGCCCAGAAGCGGTTGTGCCGCAGCCCCGCAACGCGCCGCCGGCGGCCGGGCGCCGCACCGCGGTACGTAGCGCGGCGCGAGACCGCATCCGCACCTGAGGGGGTGGTGGGCACAAATACAGGTAGTCGCTCCCCGATGTGGGCGAGCCGTCGGTGGGCGATGGTTTCTGCAGCCGGTCGCGCGGACCACGGCACCCATTGACAGATTCGAGGAGACAGATGACCACTGCTGACAGCGTGACGGGCCAACCCGACGCCGACCGTCAACTCAAAACCAGGCACCGCGCGCTGTGGGCATCGGGCGATTACCCCGCCGTGGCCGCGGAGCTGATCCCTGACCTCGGGCCACGGCTGGTGCAAGCGTGTGGCATCGGTCCCGGCCAACGGGTGCTCGACGTCGCCGCGGGCTCGGGCAATGCCGCGATCCCGGCGGCTGTGTCCGGCGCGACGGTCGTGGCCAGTGACCTGACCCCGGAACTGTTCGAAGCCGGGCGCGCCATCGCCGCACTACGCGGAGTGGAACTCGACTGGGTCGAAGCCGATGCCGAGTCGATGCCGTTCCCCGACAATGACTTCGACGTCGTGATGTCGTGTGTCGGCGCGATGTTCGCACCGCACCACCAGGCCACCGCCGACGAACTCGTCCGGGTTGCCCGTCCGGGCGCCACCATCGGCCTGATCAATTGGACGCCGGAAGGGTTCATCGGCAACCTGTTCGCCACGATGAAGCCCTACGCCGCCCCGCCGCCACCGGGGGCCGGCGCCGCGCCGTTGTGGGGCAGCGAGGATCACGTCCGGAAGTTGTTCGGAGACAGGGTCGCCGACTTACAAATGCAGCGCCGGACGGTCCTGATGGACCGCTGCGCGACACCGCTGGAATTCCGTGAGTACTGGAAGTCCAACTACGGCCCCACCATCGCGGTGTACGGCTTCAACGCCCAGGATCCCGACCGGTTGTCGGCTCTGGACCGCGATTTCCTGGCATTCCTGGAGCAGTGGAACACCTCCGGGGAACCCGGCCGGACCGCCTATGAGGCCGAGTATCTGTTGGTGACGGCCACCAAGCGCTGAGTCCCTCACGCGTTCGCGGGGGCGGCGCTGGAGTACCGCCGGGTGACGAAGTGCAGCACCACGCCGACTCCCAGCAGCATCGCTGCCAGCAACCAGACCTTGCCGCTCTGCTGCGTCATGAGCAGCACGCACGACCCCACCCCGAGAACCGGGACGAACGTCCAGACCCGGTAGTGGTCGTGTTCGACGTGGTCGCGTCGCAGCATCAGCACCGAGACGTTCGCGGCCAGGAACACGAAGAGCAGCAGTAACACCACCGTCTCGGCGAGGGTGGACAGGTCGCCGACCAGCGTCAACAGCATCGACACCGCCGTCGTCGCGACGATGGCGACCCACGGGGTGCGCCTGTTGGGCAGCACCCGGGACAAGACGTCGGGCAGCAGCCCCTGTTCTGCCATCCCGAAGCCCAGCCGACTCGACATGATCATCGTCAGCAGCGCCCCGTTGGCGACGGCGATCAGCGCGATCAGGCTGAAGAGCCAGTCCGGCACCCCGACGCCGGAGGCCGACACCACATCGAGCAACGGCCCCGAGGACTGCGAGAGTTCGCCGGAGGGCAACGCGATCGCACTGGCCAGACCGACCAGGGCGTACACCACGCCGGCGGTGATCAACGCCGCGAACAACGCCGCCGGGTACACCCGTCGCGGGTTCCTGATCTCCTCGACGACGTTGGCCGAGGTCTCGAAACCGACGAACGAGTAGTACGCGAGAATCGCGCCGCCGAGGATCGCCAGCCCCGGCGACGCGCCGTCGGGCAGCGTGGTGGCGCGGCCGATGTCCCCGTCTCCGCGGCCCAGCATCATCGCGACCACGGCGATCACGATGACCAGGCCGGTCAGCTCGATCGCCGTCATGACGACGTTGGTCTTGAGCGATTCGCTGATGCCGCGGGCATTGAGACAGGCGACCAGCACCAGGAAGACCAGCGCCGCTACGACGACCGGGACGTCGACGAACGTGGCGAGGTAGTCGCCGGAGAACGCCAGAGCCAGGCCCGCGGCGCTGGTCACGCCCGCGGCCAGCATGCTGAATCCGACCAGGAACGCGATCAGCGGTTTTCCGAACGCCCGCTCGGCGAACACCGCCGCGCCTCCCGCACGCGGGTACTTCGTCACCAGCTCGGCGTAAGACCCTGCGGTGAGCAGCGCCAGCAGCATCGCCACCACCAGCGGCGCCCACAGCACCCCGCCGACCTCCGCCGACAGCTTCCCCATCAGCGCGTACACGCCGGCGCCGAGCACGTCGCCGAGGATGAACAGGAACAACAGCGGGCCTGTGATCTTGCGCGCCAACTTGGTCGGTGCGGCGTTCACCTCTGTGGTGTCTGAAGACATCAGTCGGCCCCCTCTTTGTCGCCCCATGTCGAAGTGCTTTCCGGGCTCCACACCGAGCCGTAGAGGCAGATACCCCGAAGTGCAAAATCGACACCCCGGCTCAGCCGGGACCGGGGGTCTGGTCCGAAATCACCCTGCGCGGCCGCCTCCGCAGACAGAATGGCCGGATGCGCTTCGGTAGCTTCATGGCCCCGTTCCATCCCGTCGGGCAGAATCCCACCCTCGCCCTGGAACGGGACCTCGACCTGATCGTCGCGATGGACCGCCTCGGATTTCACGAGGCGTGGGTCGGCGAGCACCACTCGGCGGGCTTCGAGATCATCGCCTCCCCCGAGGTGTTCATCGCGGTCGCCGCCGAGCGCACCAAGCACATCAGGCTCGGCACCGGAGTGAGTTCGCTGCCCTACCACCAGCCGCTGCTGCTCGCCGACCGGATGGTGCTGCTCGACCACCTCACCCGGGGGCGGGTGATGCTGGGTTGCGGCCCAGGCCAACTCACCTCGGACGCACACATGCTGGGTATCCCCGCCGACGAGCAGCGACCGCGCATGGAACAGTGCCTGGACGCGATCATGCGACTGCTGCGCGGCGAGACCGTCACCATGCACACCGACGGGTTCACGCTGCAGGACGCACGCCTGCAGCTACGGCCCTACAGCGATCCGTGCTTCGACGTGGCCGTCGCCGCGTCGTTCTCCCCCACCGGCCCGCGCGGCGCGGGCCGCCACGGCATCGGCATGCTCTCGATCGCGGCCACGGCCAGGCAGGGCATGGACCTGCTCGCCCAACACTGGGACACCTGGCAGGAGGTGGCCCGCGAGCACGGCCACGTCGCCGACCGGTCTAAGTGGCGGCTGGTGGGCCCGATGCATCTGGCAGAGACCCGCGAGCAGGCCGAGCGCGACGTCGAATACGGGATCGCGGAGTTCTCGCAGTACTTTTCGCACATCCTGCCTGCGGGGCCGGTGCAGGGCGACACACCCGCCGAGATCATCGCGAACAATCACGCGACGGGTTTCGCGGTGATCGGCACCCCGCAGGACGCGATCGCCAAGATCGAGGAACTGGTCGAGGCGAGCAACGGCGGGTTCGGCGCGTTCCTGTTGTTCGACCACGACTGGGCTCCCCCCGCTGCGAAGTCGCACAGCTATGAACTGTTCGCGCAGTACGTGATCCCGCATTTCACCGGACAGCTCACCCCGCCGACGGCGTCCCGCGACTGGGTCACCGGAAGCGGCCGCACGTTTGTCGACCAGGCTGCCCACGCGATCGGCAAGGCGATCGAGGATCACGCGGCCGAACAGCGGGCGCCGCACCCGGCGTCGAATTAGGCAGTGCCGGAACACAATCGATGACGGATCGACAACGCGATCTCGGTGCTGCGCTGCGCGACCACCTCGACCGGTGGCAGCTGCGGACCGACGGTCCGGTCCGCGAGGGCACGGCGTCGCTCGTGGCGCCGGTCGTCACCGAGGACAACGTCCCCGCGGTCCTCAAGGTGGGTGCGCACGACACCGCGCCCTGTCACGAGCATCTCGTGCTGCGACGCTGGGGCGGTCGAGGAGCGGTACGGCTGCTGCGCGCCGACCCGCCGCAGCGCGCGGTTCTGCTGGAGAGGCTGCACCCACAGTCGCTGACGACTAGGCCGGACGTCGAGGCGTGCGAGATCGTCGCCGGCCTCTCTGGCCAGTTGCACGTACCGCCGATGCCGCAGTTGCCGTCGCTGCACGCGCAGGTGACCCGGTGGGTCGACTCCGCCGAACGCCTACCCCGCCGCTCCGCGGTCCCGCACCGACTGGTCGAGCAGGCGGCGGCGCTGGCTCGCGAATTGACCGCGGAATCAGTCGATTCGGTCGTGCTGCACGGTGATCTGCACCCCGGCAACGTGCTCGCCGCGGACCGCCAACCCTGGCTGGCCATCTCCCCCGAGCCGATGAACGGTGACCCGCACTACGAGCTGGCCCCGACGCTGTGGCACCGCTGGCACGAACTCGCCCACGATGTCCGCGACGGAGTGCGCCGTCGCTTCTACACACTCGTCGACGCCGCGGGTCTCGACGAGGACCGCGCCAGGGCCTGGACGCTGATCCGCGTGGTGTGGAACGCCACCCGGGAACCTGTGCCCGGCGCCCCCGCAGACGCACTGACCAGGTACGTGGCGGTCGCCAAGGCCGTTCAGGACTGAACCACGAGAACCGGAAGGTGGCTGGGCGAATGGGCTCGACCGATGCGGCACTGCAGGAGATGCTCGACGAGCATCAGCTTCTCAAGCTGGTGCACCGCTACTGCCGCGCCGTCGACCGCGGTGACGTCGACACACTGAGGAGGCTCTACCACGCCGAGGCGCAGGACGACCACGGCGGATTCTCGTCGGGAACGGCAAACGCGTTCGCCGACCGGATCGCGGCAGCCCGCCCCTATCTGCGCTCGATGCAGCATCACGTCACGACGACCAACTTCGCCGTCGACGGCGAGGTGGCCGAGGGTGAGATCTACACGATCGCCACCCATACCCTGGCCGCGGGCGACCGGGACGTCGACGTCACGGTGGGCGGGCGTTACCTGGACAAATACCGGAAGCACGACGGCCAGTGGCGCTTCGTCGCCCGTGCGGTCGTCACGGACTGGGCCCGCGTCGAGGACCCGTCCCCGAGGAACCTCGATCACCCGATCACCAGGGACACCGCCCCGGGCAGCCCCGGCCCGGACGATCCCTCGCACAGCTTCTTCACGCTGTTAAAGGAGTGAAAGCTGTGACTAACGGGTACTGACGGGAGGTCATCGTCCCACCACGCCCGGTCGAGGAGAGGTCCGTGAGCGCCCGAATCACCACCATGTCCACGATCGCGGCCACCGCGGCGATGACGGCCGCAGCGCTGGTCGGCGCGCCGACCGCAACGGCGGCACCGCGGTGCCACGACGTGGAGGTCGTGTTCGCCCGGGGCACCGACGAACCCCCCGGTCTCGGGGTCGTCGGCAAGGCGCTCGTCGACACGCTGCGACCGATGATCAAGGACCAGACCATCGGCACCTACGCCGTCCGCTACCCCGCGTCGTGGGACTTCCTCCAGGTCGCCACCGGCGCCAACGACGCCAGCAGGCGCGTGCAGACCATCGCCGCGAACTGCCCGGACAGCCGGATCGTGCTCGGTGGTTACTCCCAGGGTGCGGCGGTCATCGATGTCGTGGCCACCGCCCCGATCGCCGGGCTGGGTTACACCGCCCCGCTGCCTGCCGCCGTGATCCCGCACGTCGCGGCGATCGCGGTGTTCGGCAACCCGTCGGCACGCCTCGGACGACCCCTGACCGTGCTGAGCCCGGACTTCGGCGCCCGCACCGCCGATCTGTGCAACACCAACGACCCGGTGTGCTCACGCGGCGAGGACTTCTCCGCCCATGTGCGCTATCCGCAGTCAGGACTGGTCAAACTTGCGGCCCAGTGGGTCACCAAGCATGTGCGGCAACAGGTCTGATTCACAGCGGGGCGAAACAGGGATCGGCGTCGTCCTGTGGAATCGCAGCGTCCCGACTGGAGAAGGTCCCCACGACGCCGGCGTCGGTGACCTCGACACTGTCGGCACGGATACCCAACGGGTAGTTGTCGTTCAGGTTCTTCGTCAGGTCGTTCAGCGCGCCCTGCACGACCGCCTTCGGGAACGGCCCCTGCACGTCCAGCACCTCTAGATTCAAGTCACCGTCTACCACAACAGGTTTGGCGGTCACGCTGGCGGCGCCGGCGTCGAGCACGATGGTGCCCGCCGCCGGGTCGGTGCGGACGCCGGTGACGAGAGCCCCGACGCCCGGCAGATTCTCCGCGACGGTGTCCCTGATGCCGTCCGAACGCCACGTCAGCGTGGCACTCAGCGAGCCGATAGTGCCCTTGGAGTCTTCGCTGCCGTGCAGCCGGATGTCCTCGAGGACGACGTCGGCGGTCATCCCGTCAGCAGCCTGCACCCGGTCTCCGGCGGTGTGCACCGAGATGTTCGTGTAGTGACCCGTCACGTGCTGCCACAGGAACGGCGGGTTCACCCCGTAGGAGATGCTCGCTCCGTCCTCCACCACGCATTCGGCGATGCCGACCAGCACGTCGTCCGCGCGGTGCCGCGCATACAGTTCGGCGCCGGCGAGGCCGCCCGCCAGCGCCGCGACCACGATGACTGCGAGCAGGATGCCGGCCTGCCGGTCGAGGCCGTGGCCGCGACCCGCAGCGTCTCGCGCCGGGGGCGGCGCCGCAGCCCGG
>NZ_BCRS01000024.1 GCF_001552715.1 Mycolicibacterium vaccae NBRC 14118 = CIP 105934
CGCGATCGGCTCGTAACGCAGACGGGCGCCCGCCTCGTTGAGCCGCCAGCACAGGTCGACGTCCTCCCCGGAGACCAGCGACTCGTCGAAGCCGCCGACCTCCAGCAGCGCGGTGCGCCTGCAGATGATCGCGGCGCTGGGCACGTAGGACACGTTCCCGAACGGGATCACCGGTGCCTCGCGCACGCCGAGGTCCAGCGACGAGCGCACGGCCTCGTACCGGGCGACGACACTGTCGGACGGGTTCAGCGCGACGATGCGCGGCGCGACCAGGGCCACCGCCGGGTCGCAGAAATGGCCGAGCAACGCTTCGAGCCAGCCCTTGCGGGGGACGACGTCGGAGTCCAGGAACGCGACCAGATCGGTGGTGCAGGACGCCAGCCCGGTGTTGCGGGCGGCTGCGGGTCCCCTGCTGGTGTCGTGGCGCAGCACGCAGACGTCGCACCGCATCGACGCGAAGTCCGACTCGGCCACCGGCACGGCCGAGCCGTCGTCGACAATCACGACCCGCAGCCCGCGCAGCGCGGCGACCAGCCGACCCAGGCCGGAAGCGTTGTCGCGCACCGGGATCACCACCGTGACGTCACGGTGCGACGGTCCGCTGAGCGGGCGCGGATGGGCAACGGTGGCGTCGAGCAGGGTGCGCGCCAGCTGCGCGCTGACCGCGTCGTGCACTTCGAGCCTGCCGCCGTTGAGCATGGTCTGCGCGGCGGGGGCAAGCCGGAGCAGACGCGTCGGCGAACCGCCGAGCAGGGCGGCGCCCTCGCCGAGCACCCGCACCCGCCGGTCCACCTGGACTGCGAACCCGTCCGGAAGCCGTGGCCCCGTCACGTCAGCATCCCCACGCGGTCCGGTGCCCAGCGGCGAACCCGCCCCGCACACGCGTCGACCATCTCGGCAAAGATCCTCTCCCCCTCCTCCGCGGTCGCGGTGGTGGGATCCCCCAGAATCCCCAGCGAACTCACCGCGGCCACTCCCCCTCGCCGCATCTGCGGCATCAGCTCAGACAGCGGCGCCCGGTTGCCCGGCACCAGCTCATCCTGCCTCACCGCGTCCGGCGAAATATGTAGCAATACGGATGTTTCGGTATGACCGGCATGCGCATCGGCATTGCTGGACACACAGGACGACCATCCCACATCCCGGCTCTCGTCGCGCAGCAGGCCCACGGCACGGCGCAGCGCCTCGACGTTACCGCCGTGGCCGTTGACGAACACGATCCGCGAGGCCCAGCGGCACGCGGATCGGGCGAACTCGGTCAGCAGCTGGGCCAGCACGGCGGTGCCGACCGAGACGGTGCCCGGGAAGCCCTCGTGCTCCCCGCTGGCCCCGTAGCCGATGGCAGGCGCGATCACCCACTCCGGCGAGTCCCCGGCCCGCAGCCGGGTGATGAGAGCCTCCGCGACGGCGGAGGCGATGCGGGTGTCGGTGTCCAACGGAAGATGGGGTCCGTGTTGCTCGAGGGAACCGACTGGAACGACCAATGCGGGCATCTGCTGGGTCAAAGAGTCGTGCAGCTGCCTCGACGTTGAGTTCCCGAGCTCACGGGGGAAGACCACGCGACGATGGTAGGCCGAATTCACCTGCCGTGCGCCGGATGTTGGGTCATGCGAAGCAACTGATTTACCGAACTGGGCCGGGGGCCGGTCGCGCAAACACACCAGCCCCCTGTGCCCCGCCCGTATCAGACCCCGAGAGTCCTGGTGAAACCCTCCGGGACCAGGATGTCCTCGCGGGTCAGTTCGTGGATCGAGGATTTGCCCAAACCCATCAGCGCTGAGTCGATACCACCGCGCAGGATGTCGAGCACATTCTCGACGCCAGCCTGTCCGTTGGCCGCCAGGCCCCACAGATAGGCGCGGCCGATCATCACGGCCCTGGCTCCCAGAGCAACGGCTTTGACCACGTCGCTGCCGCGCCGGATCCCGCCGTCCAGCAAAACCTCGACCTGGTCGCCGACAGCATCGGCGATGGCCGGCAGGCAGCGGATCGCCGCGGGTGTGCCGTCGATGTTGTTGCCGCCGTGGTTGGACACGGTGATCGCCGAAACACCGGCATCCACAGCGCGTTTGGCGTCATCGACACGCACCGTGCCCTTGAGCAGGAACGGTCCACCCCACTGCTCGCGCAGCCAGGCGACGTCTTCCCAGGTCGGAGGCGGAGTGCCCATCCACTGGCCGTAGGCCTCGAAAAAGGTCGGACCCGCCTCACCGATGCGGCCCTGGTTGGGCACCCGCAGGTCCGGTGGACGCAGATTCTTGGCGAAGCTGAAGAACCAGCGCGGCTTCGTGATGACCTCCGGCGACATTCGCAGCATGGTCTTGAGATCCATCTGCTCCGGGATCTTCGGGCTACCCCAGTCCCGTCCGTGCGCGAAGCTCCAGTCGGTGGTCAGGATCAGGCCCTTGGCACCGGCCGCCCTGGCGCGCTCCATGCGCGCGAGGATCTCGTCGCGGCTGCCCAGCCAGTAGATCTGGAAGAAGATCTTGTCGTTGACCGCCGTGACCTCCTCCATCGGCTTGCTCGCGAACGAGGACAGGCCCATCGCGGTGCCGCGCGCAGCGGCCGCGCGTGCCACCGCCACCTCACCGTCCGGGTCGATGGCCTGCACGCCGGTCGGCGAGATGATCACCGGCAGCGAAATATCCTGCCCCATCACCGTTGTCGACATCTCGCGCTTCTCGGTGGCGCCGATGACATGCGGGGCGAAGCCGAGTTCGGCGAACGACTCGACGTTGTCGGAAACGGTCACGCCCTTCTCGCTCGCCGAGATCAGCGAGGAGTAGGCGGATTTCGGCAGCCGCTTCTTCGCCCGCTGCTGGGCGATGGCGACGGTTTCGAACCAGGTATCACGTGCCATGGGTTACACAGGACTTTCGTTGCAGAACTTCTTCGGAGGAACGGTCAGAAGTGTGAGCGGGATGGGGCCCTTGGGTGTGCGGCCGCCGGAGCGCGAGTGGTCCACGCTGGATTTCGGCTTGTCGCGTTCCAGCGCCAGCGCCGGCTCACCGTAGCCCTGGACGCACTCGGGATCAGGGCCGTCCAGCGGCAGGCCCGTGAAGAACTTGGCGGCCATGCAGCCGCCGCGGCAGGCGTCGTAGTGGTTGCACCCGCTGCAGGCGCCGGCCGACTGCGGCTCGCGTAACTCGCGGAACAGTTCCGAGTTCTGCCACACGTCTTGGAAGCCATTGCTGGTGAGAATGTTTCCGGCCAGGAACTTGTCGTGGATGGCGAACGGGCAGGCGTAGACGTCGCCCACCGGGTCGATCAGGCAGACCACGCGCCCCGCACCGCACAGGTTCAGGCCTGCCAGCGCGCCGGGCTCACCCAGCCCCGACAGATGGAAGAACGAGTCACCCGTGAGCACCCGCTCGCCGCGGGCGACCAGCCAGTCGTAGAGCTGGACCTGCTGGGCCGGCGTCGGGTGCAGGTCGTCCCACACGTCGGCGCCGCGGCCCGACGGGCGCAGTCGGGTGATGCGCAGCGTGGCGCCGTAGTTGTCGGCCAGCGCCTTGAAGTCGTCGAGCTGGTCGATGTTGTGACGGGTGACCACCACCGAGATCTTGGCGTCCTTGAAGCCCGCCTCTTTGAGGTTCTCCAGGGCACGGATCGCCATCGCGAACGAACCCGGGCCGCGGACCGCGTCGTTGACCTCGGCGGTGGCGCCGTCGAGCGAGATCTGCACGTCGACGTAGTCACTGGCGGCCAGTTTGGCGGCCACCTCTTTGTTGATCCGAACCCCGTTGGTGGAGAACTTCACCCCGACGTGGTGCTCGGTCGCGTAGTCGACGAGCTCCCAGAAGTCGCTGCGCACAGTGGGTTCTCCGCCACCGATGTTCACATAGAACACCTGCATGCGTTCGAGCTCGTCGATGATGTCCTTGCACTGCTGGGTGGACAGCTCGCGCGGGTCGCGCTTGCCCGACGAGGACAGGCAGTGCACGCAGGACAGGTTGCACGCGTAGGTGAGCTCCCACGTCAGGCAGATGGGTGCGTCCAGGCCGCGCTCGAACTGGTCGACGAGCCGGGGTACGGGTGCGGCGAGCGTCATGACTTCTCTCCTGGGTCGGCGACGAGCATCTGCGACTGGACCAGCACACCCAGCGCGTGGAAGTAGGGCGCCTGCGCGGCATCGTCGATCCCGGCGGCGCGGCAAGCGGAACGAGCGTCGGGGTGATCAGGAAGCGAGTTGATCACCTCGACGATCGTCCGGTTCTTCAGGAACGACAGCTTGCGGGTCCCGAAGTGGTAGAGCAGGGCGCCGAACGGCTCCGGCCGCACCGCCACCTGCGGGTGCAACCGCCAGTGCCGGTCGGCGTCAAACGTCGGCGCAGTCATGCTCAGTAGACCCCGCACATCCCGTCGATCGAGACCTCTTCGACCAGGCTCTCGGTCACCAGTTCGTCGGTCTGGGCATGCTGATTCTGATCCATGGATCTGGCCTTTCTGCTGACTGGACCCGGTAGGGTCTCGACACTTGTGACGTAGGTCGCTCACAATATGGCATCGAGTGCAGAAACGGAAGAGGGGGCAGATGGGCGCCGCAAAAGCGCGGGTGGGCCGCCGCCGGTCGACGAGCTTCGCGCACCTCAGCGATGTCGCGCTGGACCTGTTCATGGCGCGCGGGTTCGACGACGTCAGCGTCGACGACGTCGCGGCCGCGGCCGGCATCGCCCGCCGGACCCTGTTCCGCTACTACCCGTCCAAGAGCGCGCTGCCCTGGGGCGACTTCGACGCCCACCTCGGGCACATGCGGGAACTGCTCGACGAGTTCGGCCCAGGCGTGCCGATCCGCGACGCGCTGCGCACCGCGCTGCTGGCGTTCAACGACTTCGACGACCCCGAACGGCACCGGCAGCGGATGCGGCTGATCCTGGAGACCGAAGCGCTGCAGGCCTATTCGATGACGATGTATGCGGGGTGGCGGGCGGTGATCGCAGCCTTCGTGGCCCGCAGGCTGGGAGTCGAGCCGGCGCACCTGATGCCGCAGACGGTGGCGTGGACGATGCTCGCGGTGTCCCTGTCGGCCTACGAGCACTGGCTGGCCGACGAGTCGGTGGCGCTGCCGGTCGCGCTGGGCGAGTCGTTCGACATGCTGTCGTCCGGTCTGGCCGGTCTGGAAACTGGGGTGTCGGAGTTCGGCGCCTGAAGGCGACGATAGAGGTGTGAGCGCCCAACCGGACGGCGAGCACGCTCCGCGGGCACTGCTCGCGCTGTACGACGAGGCTCTGCCGGCGGTCTACGGCTACTTCGTCAGGCGCTGCGGTGACCGCGGGGCGGCCGAGGACCTGACGTCGGAGACCTTCCTGGCGGCGATGGATGCTGCGCGCAAACCGTCACCGCCGGAACTGACGGTGCCGTGGCTCATCGGGGTGGCACGGCACAAGCTGGCCGACCACTACCGGCGGCGGCATGACCGGCACTCGGTGCCGATGGCTGAGCCACCCGAACCGGCCGACCCCGAGGACACCTGGGACGCGGAACTGAACCGCATCGTCGCCGAGCAGGTGCTGGCCCGGCTGCCCGCGCACCACCGCACCGTGCTGGCGCTGCGCTACATGGACGACTGCTCGGTGCCGGAGTGCGCCGAGTTGATCGGGCGCACGGTCCACGCGACCGAGGCGCTGCTCGTGCGCGCCCGGCGCGCGTTCCGAGCCGCGTACCCGCAACCGGAAGGAGGACGGCCGTGACCGGATACGACCCGCTCGACGTGCTGCGCGCCGGCGACCTCCCCGTCGCACCGGATCAGGGGTTCGCGCGGCGCCTGCGGGCCCGGCTCGAGTCCGCGGCCGATCTCTTCGAACAGCAACCCGACCGAACCCAAGGAGTGACCATGAGCGGAACCGATACTGCCATCGCCGAACTCACCCGGCCGGCGCCGGTGGTGCACGGTGCGGCCGTGCCCTATCTCACCGTCGCCGACGCCCGCGCCGCCATCGACTGGTACATCGACGTATTCGGCGCCGCGCTGGCCGGCGATCCGGTCGAGATGGACGACGGCCGAATTGGGCACGCCGAACTGTCGCTGGCCGGCGGCGTGCTCTACCTGGCCGATGAGTACCCCGAGATCGGGCTGAAAGCGCCTTCCCCGCAAGCGGTCTCGGTGAGCCTGATGGTCACGGTGACAGACACCGATGCCGCGTTGCGGCGCGCCCGCGACGGGGGTGCGCACATCCAGCGCGAGCCGTACGAGAATTACGGCGCCCGAAACGCCGCACTGGTCGACCCGTTCGGGCACCGATGGATGCTCACCGGCCCGGTGACCGGCGCCGTCGTGCCGATCCAGCACGGTGACGTCGGGTTCGTTTCGGTGTGGACGCCGGACGCGCAACTCGCGGCGGCGTTCTACGGCCGCGTGCTCGGCTGGGAGGTCGACGCCGCGACCCAGACGGTGACCAACGTCGGTCAGCGCATCGGCCTGGCGTCGGCAGACCGACAGACGCTGTTCTGCTGCTACGCGGTGACCGACCTGGACGGCGCGCGGGACAGCATCGTGTCCGGCGGCGGATCCGTCGGCGCGGTCGAGCGGCTGGGTTTCGGTGACGTGCTGCGCGCCACCGACTCTCAGGGCGCCGAGTTCGGCGTGTACGTCCCGAATCAGGTGGAACCGAGGCCGCTGCTGAACGGCGGCGGGCCCGGCGAGCTGTCCTATATCACCTACGAGGTGCCGGATTCGGCCGAGTTCAGAGCGTTCTACAGCAGGGTGTTGTTCTGGACGTTCTCGCCCGGGCGGGTCGCCGACGGCTGGGAAATCGAAGGGACCCGTCCGATGTCGGGTGCCGCGGGCGGCAGTACGACTGCCGTCACCGTGCCGATGTGGACCGTGGACGACATCGACGCGGCGGTGGCGCGGGTGCGCGAGGCGGGCGGCACCGTGATCGATGAGCCGTCGCAGCAGTCCTACGGGAAGTCCGCGCTGTGCACCGATGATCAGGGGACCCGCTTCTACCTCGGCGAGCTCTAGAAAGGCGGCGGGTCGTCGCCGTAATCAGGTGGCGGCTGAGGTTCTCGGGGTTGCCGATCGATGACGCGTTGGACAGCGTTGGACTCACGCTCGGCCTTGATGCGTGCCGCCCTGTCCGCGGCTCGGGTGCGTTGCCGTTTCGGCATCTGGACATCGCGGCCCGCCCCGGGTGGGGGTTGGGTCATCGGCGGCAGTTCCGCGGTCGTCGTGTTCCACGTCGGGAAGAACAGCCGACTCCCGGGCGTCGTGGTGTAGGTCTGCCCGGCCGGCGTGGTCCAGATGACGGTGCCATCGGGTAGTTGTCTATCGCGCCAGCCGTCGGAGCCGCCCCAGAAGGTCTTCATCAAGTGGTGAGTTCGGCACTTGCAGTGCATGTTCGACGCGTGGGTCGGCCCGTACGGATAAGGAACGACGTGGTCGATGTCGCAGCGTTCGGCGGGAACATCGCATCCCGGGAAGCGGCAGAACAGGTCGCGGGCGCGAATGAAGGCGGCCAGCTTTGCCGAGGGCTGATAGCGCGGTTCGGGATCGGGGCCCGGCAGCCACAACGGCTTGATCGACGCTCCCGAGCGGATGGCCTCTGCCAACTCGGCGATCGGCAGGACCTGAGCCGCCGGAAGCAGTGCCACCCCGGATTCCTTTGCGCAGGAATCGGTCTCCCCTTCGGCCTCAGGCTCGACCCTGACATTCTGCCGTCCGCGGTCCTCGGCGGCGATCAGCTGCTGCGCGGCATCGACCGCAGCCTCGTCGGCGATCACGTGAATCACGATGTTCGATTTCCCGGGACCGCTCGCGGCGCATGCCGAAGCGCCGCACCGGCACGGCAGGTGGTCATCGCCCCGACCGATCGCACCCATTGCATCCGATCGCCGCTCGCCTATCGGCCGCGGATCCGCGTCACACAGCCCCTTGACGAGCTTGGCAATCCGAGCTCTGTATGCCGCGGCGTCAGGAGGCAACAACAATCCCCAGAGCGAAATGACCTCGTTGGGATCGTCATGCGCCCCGATATGCACATCCCGCTTCTTGAGAACTTCCTTCGTGCGGCGTACTGCGTCGGGGTCGTGACGCTCGATCTCGGCGTTGATTCCCTTGATCAGTTTCTCGTCGGACAGCGGCCCCCACTTCTCGGCCTTACCGGCCAGCGTCGCATCGACGACGGCAATGACTTCGTCGGCGACCAGCTGCGTGCGCCAAGTGATCTCCGAGATCAACCGGGCACTCAGTCGGCCCCGCAAGTACAAGGCCGCAACCTTGGGCAGTCGGTAACGCAGCGCCGTCGCAATGCACATCTGAGCAGAGGCGCGCTGCTGACTGATCGACAGTGCGGCACCGACGTGGCACGCGGCGTTCTTCCATGGATCGAAAGCCCACCTGCCGCGTTCGTCGTCCTCCTCGACCGTCAGATCGACCAATTCGGCGATCGCGGCCAACTTGCGCGCACCGGCCTGGGCTTCCTCACGCGCAGCCTCTTCGATCGCAGCGATCAGGGCCGGCTCATCCCTCCCCGCATGCATTCGATCGAACATACGTTCGATCCTAC
Organism: Mycolicibacterium vaccae NBRC 14118 = CIP 105934; assembly: GCF_001552715.1. Classification (GTDB taxonomy): domain Bacteria; phylum Actinomycetota; class Actinomycetes; order Mycobacteriales; family Mycobacteriaceae; genus Mycobacterium; species Mycobacterium vaccae. The sequence continues at coordinate 8,508 of NZ_BCRS01000024.1, forward strand.
CCGCCTCCGCCGACAGTTACCGCGGATATCCACAGCCCTCGCCGAGATTGCATCCTCGGCGCAGTCTGGGCGAGAAGGCTAGCCGAGGAGGTCGGAGATCGGCGCGCCGGCGGCGATCTTGGACCGGACTTTCATGACCTTGCCCGGGAAGCCGCCGCCGACCACGCCGACCACGACGCCGTCGCGCTCGTAGTAGGCGAGGAACTTACGTCCGTCGTCTTCGACGATGTGCACGGTGTCGGTGGCCTCCGGCTCACCGAGGGCCTGGATCTTGACGTCGTACTGGTCGCTCCAGAAGTACGGCACCGAAACGGCGGCCGGCGGTTCCTGACCCAGCATGGTCGGCACCAGCACCCGCGCCTGGTCGGCGACGTTGCTCCAATGCTCAACGCGCACTTGACCGCCGACCGTGTCGCGCCACGACGCGACGTCGCCGATGGCCCATACGTGCGGCGCGCTCGCGCGGCCGGCCTCGTCGCAGACCACGCCGTTGTCGACCGCGATGCCGCTGCCGGTGAGCCAATCCGTCGCGGGGTGCGAACCGATGCCCACGATGACGATGTCGGCGGACAGCTCCGTGCCGTCGCTCAGCGTGACCGCGCGGACCCGGTCGTCGCCACTGACGCCGGAGACCCCGACGCCGCAGCGGACGTCGACCCCCTCGGCGCGGTGCAGTCGCGTCACCAGGTCGCCGATCTGGCGGCCGAGCACAGAGGCCAGCGGCGCGGGCTGCGGCTCCACGAGCACCACGTCGACACCGAGCTTGCGCAGGCTGGCCGCGACCTCGCAGCCGATGAAACCGGCGCCCACCACGACCGCATGGCGGGCCGTCCCGGCCTCCTTGCGCAGGGCCAGGCTCTCGTCGAAGTTGCGCAGCACGTGGATGCCGGCCAGGTCAGGGAAGGACGGAATACGCTTGGGCACAAGGCCGGTCGCGATGACCAGCTCGTCGTAGCTCAATACGGTGCCGTCGGCCAGGGTCAATGTCTTCGCCTCGGCGTCCACCGACTTCGCACCGTTGCCGAGCAGCACGGTGATGTTGTTGTCGGCGTAGAACTCGGCCGGCTTCAGCGTGACGTCGTCGGTCTCGGCGCGCAGCACCTCTTTGGACAGCGGCGGCCGGTCATACGGCAGGTGATCCTCGTCGCTGACGATCGTGACCGCTCCCGCATACTCCGCACGACGCAACTGCTCGGCCGTGCGGGCGGCCGCCAGCCCGCCGCCGACGATGACAACGCCGCCGGACACCTCAGATGTGCTCACGTGGGCTTTGTACACGATGCCGGGACGCTGTTGTGCGCCACCCCACAGCTAGCTGCTCAGCGTGGTGCGCGCTCGATGAGGTTGGACAGCACGACGATGCTCTCACTGCGTTCGACGTCCGCGCTGGCCCGGATGCGTTCCAGCGCCTCCTCCAGGTGCCGCATGTCGCGCGCCAGCACGTGCAGCATCGCGTCAGCCGTGCCCGTCACCGTCGCAGCGCTGACCACTTCCGGGATGTCGCGCCAGGCTGCCCGCAGCGCGGTGGGCGCGATGGTGCCGTGGCAGAACACCTGGACGTAGGCCTCGGTCGTCCACCCCAGCGCGCTGCGATCGATCACCGTGGTGAATCCCTTGATGACGCCCGCGTCCACCATCCGGTCCACCCGGCGCTTCACCGCCGGAGCGGACAGGTTCACCTGGTGGCCGATCTCGGCGAACGTCGCCCGGGCGTTGTCGGCCAACTCGGCCAGAATGCGCTCATCGGTGTCATCGAGCCGGTCCATCTCGCTCCTACACAATAGATCGCCGGGAATGCTCTCCTAGAACAACAGATCAGCACAAGACACGCAAGATTCGTCGATTGATTGCGTGAAATGCCGCCAATATCGTGTGTTTTATGACGACCGAGCTCGCCGGCGCACAGTCCCTCGAGCGCACCACCGAACGCACCGCCGGCAAGCGCCACTACCTGATGACCCCGCCGACGCACTTCGCCGTCGACTACGCCATCAACCCGTGGATGGACACCACGACGCCGGTCGACACCGACCGCGCGCTCGCCCAGTGGGAGGCCCTGCGGCGCACCTATCTCGACCTCGGCCACGCCGTCGAACTCCTCGATCCGCTGCCCGGCCTGCCGGACATGGTCTACGCGGCCAACGGCGGCACGGTCGTCAACGGCCGGGCCGTCGTCGCCCGCTTCGCCTACCCCGAGCGCACCGGGGAAGCCATTGCGTATGCCGAGTGGATGTCGCGAAACGGCTACCACCCCAACGAGACCCGGCATGTCAACGAGGGTCAGGGCGACTTCCTCGCGGTCGGCTCGACGATTCTCGCCGGGTACGGCTTCCGCACCGACCGTCGCGCCCACGACGAGGTCGCCGCCCACATCGGGATGCCGGTCGTCAGCCTGGAACTGGTGGATCCGCGCTTCTACCACCTCGACACCGCACTGGCCGTACTCGACGACGCGACCGTCGCCTACTACCCTCCGGCGTTCGCGCCCGCCTCCCGCGCGACCTTGGAACGCCTGTTCCCCGACGCCGCCGAAGTCGCCAGCGCCGACGCCTACGTGCTGGGCCTCAACGTCGTCTCCGACGGGCGCAACGTCGTATTACCCTCGGCAGCAACCGGTTTCGCCGAGCAGTTGCATCGCGCCGGCTTCCACCCGGTGCCCGTCGACCTGTCCGAACTGCTGAAGGGAGGCGGGTCGGTGAAATGCTGCACGCTGGAGATCCACCGATGACGGCCATGACGTCCACCGCCGACGCGATCATCGACCTCGACCGCCGGCACGTCGCGCACAACTACTCCCCGCTGCCGGTTGTCGCCGCGCGCGCCGACGGCGCCTGGATCACCGATGTCGACGGGCGCCGCTATCTCGACTGCCTGGCCGCGTACTCCGCCGTGAACTTCGGGCACCGCAACCCCGAGATCGTCGCGGCGGCCCACGCGCAGCTCGACGCGGTGACCCTGGTCAGCCGCGCGTTCCACTCCGACCGGCTCGCCCCGTTCTGCGCGTCGCTGGCAGAGCTGTGCGGCAAGGACATGGTGCTGCCGATGAACAGCGGCGCCGAGGCCGTGGAGAGCGCCATCAAGGTGGCGCGCAAGTGGGGCGCCGACGTCAAGGGCGTCAATCACCCGAGTACCCCTAATATCATTGTCGCGCACAACAACTTCCACGGTCGCACCACGACGATCATCAGTTTCTCCGACGACGAGACCGCGCGCCGCGGGTTCGGTCCCTACACGCCCGGCTTCCGCGCGGTGCCCTTCGGCGACGCCGACGCGCTGGCCCGGGCGGTGGACGACGAGACCGTCGCCGTCCTGCTGGAACCGATCCAGGGCGAGGCAGGCGTCATCGTGCCTCCCGACGACTACCTGCCGCGGGTGCGCGCGCTCTGCACCGAACGCCGGGTGCTGATGATCGCCGACGAGATCCAGTCCGGGCTCGCCCGCACCGGGCGGACGTTCGCATGCGACCACTGGGGCGTGGTGCCCGATGTGTACCTGCTGGGCAAGGCACTCGGCGGCGGCGTGGTCCCGCTGTCGGCGGTGGTCGCCGACAGCGACGTCCTCGGCGTGCTGCACCCCGGCGAGCACGGCTCCACGTTCGGGGGGAACCCGCTGGCCACCGCGATCGGCAGCACGGTCGTGGAGATCCTGCGCCGGGGCGAGTTCCAGCGCCGCTCCGCCGAACTCGGCGCGCACCTGCACGCGCGCCTGGCCGCACTCACCGGCCGCGGAGTGCTGGCGGTACGCGGGAAGGGGCTGTGGGCCGGGGTCGACCTGGACCCGGCGCTCGGCAGCGGCAAGCAGGTCAGCCTGCGCCTGGCCGAACGCGGCGTGCTCGTCAAGGACACCCACGGTTCGACGCTGCGCTTCGCGCCCCCGCTGGTGGTCACCGCCGACGAGATCGACTGGGCCGTTGAGCAGTTCGCCGCAGTGCTGAGTAGCTAGTACTTCATGGTGCCGCGGTCGACGGCGATCTGCGACCCCGAGATCGTCGCCGATGCGTCACTGGCCAGCCAGGCCACCACGTCGGCGACCTGCTCGACCGTCATGAACTCCTGCAGGCCTGGTTTACCTTCGCGCGCAACGGGTTTGAACGGCATCGGTGCGAAGCTGTGCAAGAACGTCGGGTACTTCGAGAAGATCTCCATCATCGCGTCCTTCTCGATCATCGGCGTGTCGATCGAGTACGGATGGATCGAGTTCACCCGGATGCCGTACTCCCCCGCCTCCAGGGCCAGCGCATTGGTCAGCGCCACCAGGCCGTGCTTGGACGCCGCGTAATGCGCATTGCCCGGCGTGGCCTTCAACCCGGCCGACGAGCTGACGATGACGATCGAACCGCCGTTGCCGGCGTCGATCATCGCGGGCACCGCCGCGCGGATCGTGCGCCAGGTGCCGTTGAGGTTGACGTCGACGACGGTGTCCCACTGCTCCTCTGACATCTCCCAGATGCGGCCCCAGCTCAACACGCCGGCGTTGGCCACCACGATATCGAGCCGGCCGAACTGCTCGACCGCGTCGGCGACGAGCTGCTGCTGGGCGGCCAGGTCGCGGATGTCGACCTCGCGGGCCAGCACCTTGCGGCCGGTGGCCTCAACCAGGCGCACCGTCTCGGCCAGGTCCTCGGAGGTGGGCATCGGGTAGGTGATCGAGTCCGAGACGGGCCGGCAGACGTCGATCGCGACGATGTCGGCGCCGTCTGCGGCCAACCGGGCCGCGTGCGCGCGGCCCTGACCTCGCGCAGCGCCGGTGATCAGCGCGACGCGGCCTTCCAAGGGTGCACCTGATGCCATGGGGTCAGGCTAACAGCCGAATTAGAACGCGTTCTAGTAATCCCGCTCAGAGGTCGGCGATGATCTGCTGACGTTTGGCGGTGTACTCGTCCTCGGTGATCGAACCGGTCGCCCGCAGGGTCTCGAGCTCCTGAAGACGTTGCGAGGTGGTCGGTTCGGCGGACGACGGCAGATAGGCCGCGGGCACCGGCGGTGGCGTCTGCTGAGCGGCGGCGTGCCGGACGATGTCCTGCACCTGCCTGCGCGCCGCCGGGTTGGCACGGAGGTCGACCAGGCCGCCCATCCCGATGCCGTGCGATTTGAGCACCTGCAGGATCTCCATCAGCGCGTCGGCTTGACCGGTCAGGTCGTAGGTCCGGTCGTCGTCGGCGACGCTGAACGTGGCCGGCATCAAGCCTGCGACGAAAGCGCTTCGCTCCCAATCGATCTGGTACTCGTTCGTCACGGGCTCCACGAGCATCACCAGTTTGCCGCCGGTGATCATCGGCAGCCGGCTCACCGACGCGACCACCTGGTCCTGCGTCACGAACGGCGTGATGCCCGGCCCGGACACCTGCAGGTCCAGTTTGACCAGGGGCTGTTCGTTGATCCTCGTGTGCGTCTCGTGGATCCCGACCACCTGGGCCAGAGCCAGCACGCCCGTGGCTTCCAGCGCCTGCTTCCTGGCCGCGGACCGGGTGCCCAGGTTGGTTAGTACCAGCGCGATCAGCACGTCGCCCGCGGTGACGAGCAGGCCCGTCCAGAACATCCACTTGAGCAGCGGATCGGCACCGGTGGCGAAGTAGATGACCAGGAAGATCGGCCCCACGATGCCGCACAGCAGCATGAAGAGCTGAATCTTCACATATCGCCAGAACGTCGACATGCGGAGATTATGACCGCCGAACGGCTCAGGAGCCGGCTGCTACCTGCACGGGAAGCGCAGCCGGTGCGGGCGCGGGCACCCGGCTGACGAGTTGGTACAGCGGCACCGTCCAGGGATCCATCGCTGCCGTCCTGCGGGCGTAGCTCGTGTGCACCGCGACGGCGGCCGGGTTCATCTCGTCCTCGGCGTCGGGGTCGTAGTCGCACACCGCATCCCCGAGATCGCAGACGCTGATGGTCCTGGCACCGATCGTCACCGGCAGCGGCCCGGGAGCCCCGGCCAGGATCGGCCAGTCCTGCGCGACACCCTTGCCTGCGCCCGGCACCGACGTCACCGAGCCGAGGTTGATCGTCGGGTCCTGCGGAAGACGGTCGCCGTCGGCGACGAGCAGCGCAGCGGCAAGATTCGGGCTCGCATCGAGTGCGTGCAGGTTGCGGTGCACCACCATCGCGCCCTGCGAGTACCCGGCGAGCACCACCTGGCTGGTCGGGCACTGCGCGACGAACTGCTGGTACTGGAGACCCAGCGCGTCCGCGCCGGTGTCGACACTGCTCATGAATCCCGCCCATGCCAGGACGCCGCCGTCCTCGGGCACCTCGGTGGCGGGATAGTTGACCGCCTCGGCGGTGATCGTGCGGCCGCTCTGCTGAACCAGCGACGCGAAATCACGGTAGGACTTGTACACGACCCGGCCCATGCCGGCGTCGGCGCTCATGTACCCGGCGCGCTCACCGGAGCCCGCGGCCCCGATCCAGTGCACATCCGGACAGGCGGGCTGCGCGGACGCAGCCCCGGCCGTCAGGACGGTGGCGGCAGCGGCCCCCACCGCAGCCGCGAGTGCCATCAGGCCGGTCCTGCTCTTCTCGACGAACCTCAAGCTCTTCTCAACGAACCTCAAGCGACGATCCTCACTTCACACCCCGACTGACCCCTCGACAGCCGTTGCCCAATACATCGGACTTGTTTGTCGACCCGTTACACCGGTCGGGAACACAAAAGTGGCGCCCACCCGGAGGTGAGCGCCACTTTCGCGGAACTGGGTTCAGATCATCACTTGATGATCTTGGTGACGCGGCCGGCGCCGACGGTACGGCCACCCTCGCGGATCGCGAAGCGCAGGCCCTCGTCCATGGCGACGGGCTGGATCAGCTTGACGGAGATGTCGGTGTTGTCACCGGGCATCACCATCTCGGTGCCCTCGGGGAGGGTCACCACGCCGGTCACGTCCGTGGTACGGAAGTAGAACTGCGGGCGGTAGTTGTTGAAGAACGGCGTGTGGCGGCCACCCTCGTCCTTGGACAGGATGTAGACGCTGCCCTCGAACTCGGTGTGCGGCGTGGTGGTGCCGGGCTTGACCACAACCTGGCCACGCTCGACGTCCTCACGCTTGATGCCACGCACCAGCAGACCGACGTTGTCGCCCGCCATGCCCTGATCGAGCAGCTTGCGGAACATCTCGACACCGGTGACGGTCGTCTTGGTGACGGTCGGGCGGATGCCGACGATCTCGACTTCCTCGTTCACGTTGATCACGCCGCGCTCGACACGACCGGTGACCACGGTGCCGCGGCCGGTGATCGTGAAGACGTCCTCGACGGGCATCAGGAACGGCTTGTCGGTCTCGCGGACCGGATCCGGGATCGAGGCGTCCACGGCCTCCATGAGCTCCTCGACGGACTTGACCCACTGCGGGTCGCCCTCGAGCGCCTTGAGCGCCGACACCTTGATGACCGGAGCTTCCTCGTCGAAGTCCTGGGCGGCCAGCAGTTCGCGGACCTCCATCTCGACGAGCTCGATGAGCTCCTCGTCGTCCACCATGTCGGCCTTGTTCAGGGCCACCAGGATGTAGGGCACGCCGACCTGGCGGGCCAGCAGCACGTGCTCGCGGGTCTGCGGCATCGGGCCGTCAGTGGCGGCGACCACGAGGATTGCGCCGTCCATCTGGGCGGCACCGGTGATCATGTTCTTGATGTAGTCAGCGTGACCGGGGGCGTCGACGTGTGCGTAGTGACGCTTGTCGGTCTGGTACTCCACGTGGGAGATGTTGATCGTGATACCGCGCTGACGCTCCTCGGGCGCATTGTCGATCTGGTCGAATGCGCGCGACTCGTTCAAATCGGGGTACTTGTCGTGCAGGACCTTGGTGATCGCTGCAGTCAGTGTGGTCTTGCCGTGGTCAACGTGACCGATGGTCCCGATGTTGACGTGCGGCTTCGTCCGCTCGAACTTCGCCTTCGCCACTTCTGTGTCCTCCTGGACTGTGTTGGTGCTTCTTCTAAAGCAGTGTTGATCGTTGCAGTTGTGTGGTTCCGCGAAACCAGCGGGTCAGATTACTGGCCCGTCGCCTTCGCGATGATCTCCTTCGACACGTTCGCCGGAACTTCGGCGTACGAGTCGAACACCATGGAGTAGTTGGCCCGGCCCTGGGTCTTCGACCGAAGGTCTCCGACGTAGCCGAACATCTCCGACAGCGGAACCTGCGCCTTCACGACACGAGCACCGCTCCGCTCCTCCATGGCCTGGATCTGACCACGGCGGGAGTTCAGGTCGCCGATCACTTCACCCATGTAATCCTCGGGCGTCGTGACCTCGACCGCCATCACTGGCTCCAGGATCACCGGCTGCGCCTGGGCGGCAGCCTTCTTCATGACCTGGGAGCCGGCAACCTTGAATGCCATTTCCGACGAGTCGACCTCGTGGTAGGCACCGTCGAGCAGCGTCAGCTTGACGTTAACCAGCGGGTAGCCGGCCAGCACGCCGTACTGCATGGCGTCCTGCGCGCCGGCATCCACCGACGGGATGTACTCGCGCGGGATGCGGCCGCCCGTGACCTTGTTCTCGAACTCGTAGGTCGCGCCGTCCTCGCCCGTGAAGGGCTCGATGCTGACGAGCACCTTCGCGAACTGGCCGGAGCCACCCGTCTGCTTCTTGTGGGTGAACTCGACCTTGTCGACCGCGCGCTTGATGGTCTCCTTGTAGGCGACCTGCGGCTTGCCGACGTTGGCCTCGACCTTGAACTCGCGACGCATGCGGTCCACCAGGATGTCCAGGTGCAGCTCGCCCATGCCGCCGATGACGGTCTGGCCGGTCTCCTGGTCCAGGTGCACCTTGAAGGTCGGGTCCTCTTCGGCGAGCTTCTGGATGGCCGTTCCCAGCTTCTCCTGGTCGCTCTTGGTCTTGGGCTCGATGGCCACCTCGATCACCGGATCGGGGAAGGTCATCGACTCGAGAACGACCTGATCGTTCGGATCCGACAGGGTGTCACCGGTGGTGGTGTCCTTCAGGCCGATCACCGCGTAGATGTGGCCGGCCGACGCACGCTCGACAGGGTTCTCCTTGTTGGCGTGCATCTGGAACAGCTTGCCGAGGCGCTCCTTCTTGCCCTTGGTCGCGTTGACGACCGCCGAACCGGAGTCGACCTTGCCGGAGTACACGCGCACGTAGGTCAGCTTGCCGAAGAACGGGTGCGTCGCGACCTTGAAAGCCAGAGCCGAGAACGGCTCGTCCACCGACGGCTTGCGGGTGACAGGCTCGTCTTCCTTGCCGGGCACGTGGCCCTGCACGGACTCGACGTCCAGCGGCGAGGGCAGGTAGTCGATCACGGCGTCGAGCATCGGCTGCACGCCTTTGTTCTTGAACGCGCTACCGCAGAGCACCGGATACAGCTCGCTGTTGATCGTCAGCTTGCGGATCGCGCCCTTGATCTCGTCCGTCGACAGCTCTTCGCCACCGAAGTACTTCTCCATCAGCGCCTCGTCGGTCTCGGCGACCGTCTCGATGAGCTTGGTGCGGTACTCCTCGGCCTTGTCGGCGAGATCGGCCGGGATGTCCTCGACCTCGTACTTCTCGCCGAGGGCCGTCTCGCCGCGCCACACCTTGGCCTTCATCTCGACCAGGTCGATGATGCCGATGAAGTCGTTCTCGGCGCCGATCGGCAGCTGGATGACCAGCGGCCGGGCACCGAGGCGCTCCTCGATGGTGCGCACGGTGAAGTAGAAGTCGGCGCCCAGCTTGTCCATCTTGTTGACGAAGCAGATACGCGGCACGTCGTACTTGTCGGCCTGACGCCAGACCTGCTCGGACTGCGGCTCCACGCCCTCTTTACCGTCGAACACCGCGACCGCGCCGTCGAGCACGCGAAGGCTGCGCTCCACCTCGACGGTGAAGTCGACGTGGCCGGGGGTGTCGATGATGTTGATCTGGTTCTGGTTCCAGAAACAGGTGACGGCAGCGGAGGTGATCGTGATGCCCCGCTCCTGCTCCTGCTCCATCCAGTCGGTCGTGGAGGCACCGTCGTGCGTCTCACCGATCTTGTAGTTCACACCGGTGTAGTAGAGGATGCGCTCGGTCGTCGTCGTCTTACCGGCATCGATGTGGGCCATGATGCCGATGTTGCGGACCTTGCTCAGGTCGGTCAGCACGTCCTGTGCCACGGAAGTCTTCTCTCTCGCTTGATCGTTGCTGTTGTCAGCCTTGGTGGCTTCTCACGCCCGGAGCAGTGCCCGCGGGCGAGCGATCACCAGCGGTAGTGCGCGAAGGCGCGGTTGGCCTCAGCCATCTTGTGGGTGTCTTCGCGTCGTTTGACGGCGGCACCCAGACCGTTGCTGGCGTCGAGGATCTCGTTGGCCAGGCGCTCGACCATGGTCTTCTCGCGACGCTGCTTGGAGAAGCTGACCAGCCAACGCAGGGCCAGGGTGACCGAGCGGTCCGGGCGGACCTCGACGGGAACCTGGTAGGTGGCGCCACCGACGCGGCGGCTGCGAACCTCGAGCGACGGCTTGACGTTGTCCATGGCGCGCTTGAGCGTCACCACGGGGTCGGTACCGGTCTTCTCACGGGCCTGTTCGAGCGCACCATAGACAATGCGCTCGGCCAGCGATTTCTTCCCGTCCAGCAGAACTTTGTTGACCAGCTGGGTGACCAGCTGCGACCCGTAGACCGGATCGTTGACCAACGGACGCTTGGGCGCGGGTCCCTTGCGCGGCATCAGCTCTTCTCCTTCTTCGCGCCGTAACGGCTGCGGGCTTGCTTGCGGTTCTTGACGCCCTGGGTGTCCAGCGAGCCGCGGATGATCTTGTAGCGCACGCCGGGGAGGTCCTTCACACGACCGCCGCGCACGAGCACCATCGAGTGCTCCTGCAGGTTGTGGCCTTCGCCGGGGATGTATGCGGTGACCTCGACCGCGCTGGTCAGGCGCACGCGCGCGACCTTGCGAAGCGCCGAGTTCGGCTTCTTCGGGGTCGTGGTGTACACGCGGGTGCACACGCCGCGACGCTGCGGGCTGCCTTTGAGTGCCGCGGTCTTGACCTTGGCGATCTTGTCGCGGCGACCCTTACGGACCAGCTGGTTGATGGTTGGCATGTACCGGCTTTCTGTGTTCCTCGTCGTTCTGACGTGCGTGCTTGGTTCGTCTTAAGTTCTCTGTACTGCTGTTATGCCCTCCGCGGTTACCCCGCGTCCGGGCGTGTCGCATGCGGTCGCCGTTGACTGTCTGGGACAGTTTCACGGCACCCCGCGAGAGCGAGACATGCGAATTCGCCCGGCGTGCAGGCATGCTGCGCCTTATCGGCCAGGCACGAACGTCCACAATACCAGGGCCGCATACCTCAACAAAACCCGCTGACCTGCGAATCTCCTGCAACGCCCCATCAGCGGAGCCGCATACCGGCGGCCAATCGGGCCACCATGTCGTTGAACACCGCGTCCGTATCGATGCCTGCCATCACCCCGGTCATCTCCAGCAGAACGAAGCCGTGCATGGCCGACCAGAACTCCAGCGCCGCGTTGAACGCGGCCTCACTCTCCAGCCCGAACGTGCCCAGCACCTCGATGACCGGCGCCGCGGCGGCCCTGGTGGCCTCGGTGAACTCCGGGTCGTCGCCGCCGAGCGGCATCCGGGTGAACGCCGAGTACCGGCCCGGGTGGTGGTGGGCGTAACTGCGGTAGGCGCTGGCCATCACCATCACCGCGTCGTCGGGGCTGCGGCCCTGCCCGACGGTGTTGAGCATCTCGATGATGTCCCCGACCACCCGCATGCGGACCGTGCGACGCAGATCATCGAGCGAGTGCACGTGGTTGTAGAGCGACGGACCCTTGGTCCCGAGCTGATTGGCCAGCGCGTTGATGGTCAGCGCGTCCCAGCCCTCCCGGTCCAGGAACGTCAGCGCCGCGTTGACGATCGCGTCGCGGCTGAGCCTGGTCGAGCGCGGCGGACGAGCTGCCATGCCATCCCCCTCGCATCGTCCGCCGCCCGGAAACATCCGGGCCAGCAGGCAACTCTAGTTCACCCGCTGTTGGCTCAGCTGCGCCAGTTCTTCGATGACACCGCACAGATCGGGCATCCCGGTGGCGTTCATCGTCTGGATCGACCACGTGATCACGTCGGTCCCCTTGGCCACGTAGATGCTGCACGCGGCGTCGTCGTAGGCCTTGAAACCCTTGTTCCCGTCCACGGTCATCTCGGTCAGGGTGCGGCCGGCGCGCTCCTCCAGCCCCCGCTCGGTGTCCATGTCGGAGCCGCGGTACCACCAGGTCGAGATGCCCATGCCCGCGCCGATGCCGTCGGCCATGGTGTCCTCCTGCCAGAAGCAGCCGGCGTCGCTGACCACCGCGGGGGTGTACAGGTCCGGTCCGGCCACCGCGGCGATGTCGGCGTCGGTGATGCCGTTGCAGTCCACGCTCTCGAACCCCTCCCCCGACGTCGCGGAGCCCGCGCCGGGGGCCGGGCCGCCGGGGTCCTCGGTGCCCCCGCATCCGGCCAGCAGCGCGCCGAGGGCCAGCCCCACGCAGAGGCGGGCGGTGATGCGTGTGCTCACGTCACATGTCCGAGCGCAACGTCGCCGAGAGCAGCTTCGCGGCGTCGATGCAGGGATCCCCGGTGGACTGCCCGCGGTACTGCACCCACCAGCTCAACACACCCGATCCGGCCGCGGCGGTGGCCGAGCAGGCGGCCCCGGTGGTGTCCCGGCGTGCGGAGAACGCCTTGTGACGTTCCACCACCTCGTCGGTGACGGTGGCACCGCGCGCGGTGGCCAGCTGCCGTTCCCGCTGCAGGGTTCCGGTGTCGAACCACGAGAACGTGACGTCGACGGTCGCTGCATCGCCGGCACGCCGGGTCAGGATGTACTGGCAGACCGCGCCGCTGTAGGGGCGGGTGACCTCGTCGGCGCCGAGCATGGCCTGCACCGTGCTGTCGTCGAGCAGGCCGCAGCGGTCGTCGATGTAGCCGTAGCTGCGGTCGGGGCCCGCGGCGGCAGCGTCGGCGCGTTGCGCGGTGCCGCTGACGGTCTGCGCACAGCCTGCAACTGTCGCCGTCGCAGTGACCGCGACGGCGAGAACACGACCGACACCACGACCGATCCGGAGCATCGCCGCTCACGGTACTCGTGTCGGCGATACCCGACAGCGCGAGCGAACGACGTCGTAGGCTGCCGGGTGTGACTGCATCGGTGGTGGGACGAGTGTTCGCGGTGGGCGCATTGGCGGTCGGGGCCGCGCTGATGTCGGTGAACCCGGTCGCGCAGGCCGAGAACGGCGACACCCACATCACGGGGATCGGCGTCGTCCAGACCATCGACTGCAATAACGCCACGCTGATTGTTTTGGGCAACAACAACCAGATCAACGCGCTGGGCACCTGCTGGGCGGTCACCGTGCAGGGTTCGTCGAACGTCGTGGTCGCCGACAACGTCATCAACGACATCACGGTGTACGGCTGGGATCAGACGGTGTACTACAAGGACGGCGCACCGATCGTGTGGGACCGCGGCCGCGAGCTCGGGATGACAAACCGCATCGATCGGGTATCCGCCTAGGCATGACGCCTCGCCACCTCCGCCTGATCAGCTGTCTCGGTGCCGCCACGCTGGCGGTCTCGCTCACCGCGTGCGGTTCGACCGGCCAGGACACCGACAAGCCGACGGCGACGGCGGGCACCTCCGGTGCCCAGGTGGAGATCGGCAACACCATCAACTACGGGTCGTTCGGCACGACCGCCGAGATCGACTGCGCCGACGGCAAGTCGCTCAACGTCGGCGGCTCCAACAACACCCTCACCGTCAAGGGCACGTGCGCCAAAGCAAACATCGGCGGCGCCGACAACAAGATCTCGTTCGAGCGGGTCGACAGCGAACTGTCGGTGGTCGGGTTGAACAACACCGTCACCTACCGGGACGGCGACCCGAAGGTCAACGACACCGGCAGGAACAACGACATCACCAAGGGCTGACCGGTCTCACGCGACTGTGGGGCTTGTGCTCGCCTTTCGCCGAAATACCGTGCACAACACCCACAGTCGCGCGGGCAAGCCCGTCCGGAACTAGGCCTTCTGTCCGTGGCGCCCCGCGCCTGCGCTGAAACGCGCTGCGCCTTCCACGGATTCGGCAGCGACGCGCGACAGACTTCCGAACTCGACGTCCATGGCGTCGGCCTCGGACATCCCCCACTGGTTCAGCAGCGACATCCGGTCCGACCGCATGCACTGCTGCGGCCACTGCGCGAGTTCGGCCGCGAGCGCTTCGGCATGTTGGCGCGCTTGACCTTTCGGCACCACGCGGTTGGCCAGCCCGATGGCGTGGGCCTCGTCGGCGTCGACGGCGCGACCGGTCAGGATCAGGTCCATGGCCCGGCTGTGGCCGATCAGCCGCGGCAGCCGCACGGTGCCGCCGTCGATCAGCGGCACCCCCCAGCGGCGGCAGAAGACGCCCATCACGGCGTCCTGCTCGACGACGCGCAGATCGCACCACAGCGCCAACTCGAGGCCGCCGGCGACGGCGTACCCGCTGACCGCCGCGATCACCGGCTTGGACAGCACCATCCGACTCGGCCCCATCGGCGCGGGGCCGGTGCGGTGCACGGGATTGGACTGCGGCGTGCCGATCGACTTGAGATCCGCTCCCGCGCAGAATGTCCCGTTGTCTCCCCAGAGCACCGCCACCGAGGCCGAGTCGTCCTTGTCGAACGCGTCGAAAGCGGCATGGAGCTCCATCGCCGTGGGCCCGTCGACGGCGTTGCGCGCGTGCGGCCGGTCCAGGATGACCGTGGTCACCGCGCCGTTCTTCTCCACCCTGACCGTCACGTCGCCTCCATGAGTTCCACACCGTCACGCCGCGCGACCAGTTCGGCGGCGAAATCCTCGTAGGCGCGCCGCAGCGACGCACCGGGCCAGCCTGCGGGCAGCAGTTCGTCGGGCAGCACCGGATCCGTGAGCAGGTGACGCACCATCGCCGCCGCGACGACGAACCGGCCGGGCACGTCGCCGGCATCGGCCATCTGCGCCAGCAGTCCGTGCCCCGTCGCCGACCAGCCGGACAGGTCCCACAATCGGGCGGCCAGGTCTGCGGGGTCGTCGTCCCGGGCCGACAGGATCCGCACCCTGTCCGCGATCTCGTCCGGGAGCGCGACGGCCACGTTCGCCGGCCGCATCCAGACCCCTTCGCGCAGTTCGCCGAAGCGGTTGTCCTGGAGCATGTTTCGCAGTTGGGCGCGGGTCCTGGCGTCGGTTCCGACGCTGGTGATGACCACCGTGGTCCAGCTGCCGTCCCAGTCCGTCCGCCGCGGGGTGAGCGCGTCGTCCTGGCGACGCTGACGGGCGAGCAGCCGGTCCGAGAGCCGGTAGCCGTCCTCGGAGCGCACCAGATCCCCGGCGCCCACCATGCGGGTCAGTGCCACCCGGACCGTCGGCTCCCTGATGCCGAAATCACCGGTGAGCCGGACCAGCTCGGCCGCGGTGGCCCATGCCGGATGGGCGCCGAGCAGCACGCTGAGCACCACCGAGCGCGCCGTCATGCGCATGTCGTCACGCCTTGACGAGGGCACGCTCGATGACCGGCGCCAGGTCCAGGCCGGTGGGCAGGGTGCCGAACGCACCACCCCACTGCCCCCCGAGCCTGCTGGCCAGGAACGCCTCGGCGACGGCCGGGTGGCCGTGGCGCACCAGCAGTGAGCCCTGCAGCGCCAGCGCGATGTCCTCGGCGACCTGCCGGGCCCGGTACTGGATCGTCGCGAGGTCCTCCAGCTGCGGCCGCAGACTCCGCACGTGCGCGTCGAGGCGCGGGTCGTGGCCGTCGGTGACGGCCAGTTCGTCGAACAGCACGTCGACGCACTCGGGCCGGGTTGCCATGGCGCGCAGGGTGTCCAGTGCGCTGACGTTGCCCGAGCCCTCCCAGATCCCCATCAGCGGAGCCTCCCGGTACAGCCGGGGCATCCCGGAGTCCTCGACGTAGCCGTTGCCGCCCAGGCACTCCATCGCCTCGGCCGCGTGCGGGGTGGCCCGCTTGCACACCCAATACTTGGCGGCCGCCAGACCGATTCTGCGGAGCAGGGTTTCGCGTTCGTCACCGCGCACCGCGCGGTCGGTGGCGCCGGCCATCCGCATCGCCAGCATCGTCGCGGCCTCGGCCTCGACCGCGAGGTCGGCGAGCACGTTGCGCATCAGCGGCTGGTCGATCAGGTACGCGCCGAAGGCCTTCCGGTGCTGGGCGTGGTGGGCGGCCCGCATCACGCCGGTGCGCATGCTCGTCGCGCTGCCCAGCGTGCAGTCCAGGCGGGTCAGGTTCACCATCTCGATGATGGTCCGCACGCCCCGGCCCTCCTGCCCGACCAGCCACCCGGTGGCCCCGTCGTACTCGACCTCGCTGGAGGCGTTGGCGTGGTTGCCGAGCTTGTCCTTCAGCCGCTGCAGGAACATCCGGTTGCGGGTGCCGTCGGGCAGGATCCGCGGCAGGAAGAAGCAGCTCAGCCCGCCGGATTTCCCCCCGTCGCTTCGCTCGCCCCCGGAGGCCTGGGCCAGCACCAGGAAGACGTCGCACATCGGCGCGGAGGTGAACCATTTGTGCCCGCGCAACGACCAGGTGCCGTCGCCGTTCGGCGTGGCCTCGGTGGTGCCGGCGCGGACGTCGGAGCCGCCCTGCTTCTCCGTCATCGACATCCCGGCGGTGATGCCGGGCTTGGTGGTGGGCACCGCCAGTTCGGGGTCGTAGACGCGGCTGGTCAGCAGCGGTTCGTAGATCGCGGCGAGCTCCGGGTTGTGGCGCAGCGCGGGCACGACGGCGTAGGTCATCGAGATCGGGCAGAGATGGCCGGGCTCGGGCGTCCACACCGAGTTCTTCGCTGCGCGCACCACGTGGGAGCCGGGCCGGTCGTCGGCCCACGGCGCGGCGTGCAGGCCATGGCCGACGGCGACGTTCATCAGCTCGTGGTAGGCGGGGTCGTACTCGACCTCGTCGATGCGGTGGCCGGTGCGGTCGTGGGTGTGCAGCACCGGCCGGTGCCGGTCGGCGAGCTCGCCCCAGCGCTGCGCGGTGCGGCCGCCGGCCAGCCCGCCGAGCTGGGCGACCTCGTCGAGGCCCCACTCGCCGCCCTCGCGGATCAACGCCTCGGTCAGGACCGGCGCGGCGGCGGGGTTGAAGTCCTCCAGCGGCGGGACCTGGTTGGTGACGACGTGAGTGTCCGACATACCCGAAGTGTTACACCTGGCCCGACAATCGCACAATACCTGTAATGCCCCGCGGCACCGCATACTTCTTCCCATGCGCCCGAACTCCGTCACGCACGCGGCCACCCTTGCCCTCAGCCACGAACCGGTGCCCGCCGATCAGGTCGTCACCGGCGCCCCCACCACCGGGGTGCAGACGCTCACCGAGTTCGCCGGCGTAGACGTGGGCGTGTGGGAGATGAGCGTCGGCGGCATGCGCGACGTCGAGGTCGACGAGGTGTTCGTGGTGCTCAGCGGTTCAGCGCGGGTCGAGTTCGCGGATGGGAGCCCAGGACTGGACCTCGGCAGCGGCGACGTCGTCCGACTCGCCGCGGGCACCCACACGGTTTGGACCGTCACCGAGCCGCTGCGCAAGGTCTATCTCAGCGCCGGCTGAGACCCGGGCACGTCGCCGGGCGTCATAGCGGCGCAGCACGTACACGGCGGCCGCCGCCAGCGCCCAGCCGAGCAGGATGTCCACCACGTAATGCTCGGCGGTGTAGACCAACGTGAACGCCATCACCAGGACATAGGCGATCAGCACCGGATGCCATCGCCGGCTCAACCGGACCCACAGGAAAGCCGCGATCGCCGCGGTCATCCCCGCATGCAGTGACGGGATGGCGGCCACCAGGTTCACGCTGGCCTGTCCCTGGTCGATGAGCGCGCTGGCCGAGTGCAGGTTCAACTTGCCCCAGCCACGGCCGACGATCCGCTCGATCCACTGGTTCGCGCCGTCCTGGCTGAACTGCATCGCGCCCAGCACACCGCCGTCGGGTACACCGCGGGCCGAGCCGAACATGCACCGCGGACCGGACGGGCCGCCTGCCACGTCGGCCGGCGTGCAGCGCGCCGCGGCCCACGGCGGCGCGGCGGGCAGCAGCACGTAGACGATCAGCGCCGCGAAGTTCAGGCCGACGAACAACCGTACGAACGCCTTCCACTCCGCGCGGTTACGCAGCCACAGCACCCCGGCGATCACGTACGGGAGGATGAAGAACGACATGTAGACGGTGCTGATGCCGATCTCCCACCACGGCGGAGTCGGTAGCTTCAACCGTTCCTGCAGCCACACCGTCGGCATCGTCCCGGCGAACAACCAGCGGTCGGCGTCGGCCTGCCAGTGCCACAGCGTGGGCCGGCCGACCATCGTGGCGGCGCCGCGGCTGAGGTCGTAGGCCAGCAGCACCAGCGCGAACGGCAGCCAGTCGCGGATCACGTAGAACATCCGGCGGCCCTGCCCGATGCTGGCGGCGAGCAGTCCGGTGCAGATGTAGAGCAGCAGCAGCTCGCGGTTGAACGCGAACCCGTCGTCGACGGTGCGCCACCCCACGACGACGGCCCAGGTGGCCACGGCCACCCAGCGCAGCACGGTCAGCCGGCGTACGCGCCGGTCGGTCGGGGGGGCACAGCCCGCAGGACCCGCAATCGACGGTGGATCGTCAATCGCGGACACGGAGGCCTTTCGACGAGGAAGCACCAGAATTCCGGTGCGAGCCTATTTAACCGCCTCGCCACCCGCAGTTCGGTAACTGTTCAGCGACAAATGCGCTGGCGGCGGCTCAGACGTGCTCCCGCAGGAAGGCGATGTCGTCCTTGCGGCCCTCGTCGGAGGTCTCGCAGATCACCGGCGCACCGGCGGCCTTGACCACCGCGACGAGCAGTTGGGGATCGATCTGGCCGGAACCGAAGTTGGCGTGCCGGTCGGCGCCCGAGCCGGCCGCGTCGCGCGAGTCGTTGCAGTGCACCAGGTCGATGCGTCCGGTGATGCCCTTGATCCGTTCCACCGCGTCGACGAGCGCCTCGCCGGCCGCCCAGGCGTGGCAGGTGTCCAGGCAGAAGCCGATCCCGGTGTCACCGATGCGGTCCCACAGCCGGGCGATGGTGTCGAAGTGCCGGGCCATCGCGTGGTCACCGCCCGCGGTGTTCTCCAGGTAGACCGGCACGTCCGTCTTCAGGCTGGCCAGCGCCTTGACCCAGCGCTCAAAGCCGGCCTCCATGTCGTTGTCGTCGGCGTGTCCGCCGTGCACGATCACCGCGGTGGCGCCGACCGCCGAGGCCGCGTCGCAGGTGTCCTGCAGGATCTTGCGTGACGGGATCCGCACCCGGTTGTTCGCCGACGCGACGTTGATCAGGTACGGCGCGTGCACGTAGATCGGGATGGTGGCCGCCTTGAGCACCTCGGCGTCCTCGCGGGGTGGCGGCTTCTTCCAGCTCTGCGGATTGCCGAGGAAGAACTGCACCACGTCGGCGCCGTCAGCCTGCGCCGCTGCCAGGGGGTCGTCTCCGTGGACATGCGAACCTATGAGCACGCCGCCGAGTCTAGGCCCGCGCCCCGACAGTCGCGTCATCGATCAGCCGGGCCGCCGCGGTCCTGGCGTGGAGCAGCGCAGCGGTGTCGTTGAGTGTCGTCGCCAGCGCCGTGGCGCCCTCGAACACCACCAGCAGCTGATTGCCCAGCGCATAGGGGTCCTCGGCGCCGGCCTCGGCCGCCACCGCGATGAGTCGCTCCTGAAAGCGCCGCTTGTGGGCCCGCACCAGGTCGTCCACCGCGGGCCAGGTGCCTGCCGACTCCACCGCGGCGTTGTGGAAGGGGCAACCGCGGAACCGGTCCACCGGGGGCGCGTCGAAGATCGCCAGCAGCCGTTCCCGCGGCGGGAGGTCGGCACGGTCCAGGGCTCGCTCCAGCGGGGTGCCGGTCCGGTCCAGGGCGCGCAGGTAGTCCTCCACCAGCTCCGCCTTGCCCGAGAAGTGTTGGTACAGGGTCCGTTTCGACACGTTGGCCTGCTGGATGACCGCTTCCACGCCGGTGGCGTTGATGCCGTCCCGGTAGAAGAGCCGGGCAGCGGCCGCGACGAGCCGCTCCCGTGCGCCCCGGCCCCCACCCGTGTTGCTCGAGTCGTTGACCACGTCCTGAAGTGTACCGACCGGTATGGCTTGACGATCACGGTTGCACAGGGTTTATAGTCCGATGTACACCGATCGGTGTACTTCTGCGCGATGAAGAGGAACACATGCGCCATCTCGTCATGACCCAGGTCGGCCCACCCGGGGAGTCGGTCGTGCTCACCGACAGCCCGCAGCCCGCGCCCCAGCAGGGCCAGGTGTCGGTCCGCATGGAGGCCGCCCCGATCAACCCGTCGGACCTGCTGCTGATCCAGGGCAGATACCTCGTCCGCCCGGCGCTGCCCGCCACCGTCGGGGCCGAAGGCGTCGGCATCGTGACGGACGTGGGACCGCAGGTGGACGACCGCATCATCGGCAAGCGCGTGATGCTGCTGCCCACCTACCGGACCGGCACCTGGGCGGAACAGGTCGTCGTGGCCCGTGCCGACGTCGTCGAGGCACCCGACGCCGACCCGCGGCAACTCGCGATGGTGACGATCAACCCGGCGACCGCCCACGTGCTGCTGGAGCGGACCGACCTCACCGCCGGGGACTGGATCGGCCAGACGGCGGCGAACTCCGCGGTGGGCCGCCTCGTGGTGGCGCTCGCGCGGCGCCGCGGTATCAGGACCCTCAACGTGGTGCGCCGCGACGACGTCGCCGCCGAGATCCGCGCAGCCGGCGGCGACGTCGTCCTCGTCAGCGGCCCGGACCTCGCGCACCGGATCGCCGACGAACTCGGCGACCGCCGCCTGCGCCTGGTGCTGGACCCGCTGGGGGCAGATCACGCAGCCGAACTGATCGGCGCACTCGACTTCGGCGGCACGGCGGTCACCTACGGCTCGCTCACCGGCGCACCGACCGGGCCGTCCACCCAGGCGTTGCTCTCCAGGGAGATCCGCTTCACCGGATTCTGGCTCGGCAACTGGTATGCCCGGACGCCCCCGCGTCAGGTCGCCGACACGCTGTCCTTCCTCGCCCGCCTCGTCGCCGACGGTGAACTGTCGGTCCCCGTCGAGGCCACCTACCGGCTCGACGAGCACCACAAGGCGTTCGCACACGCAGAGACGTCGCGCCGCGACGGCAAGGTGCTGTTCACCTTCGACTGACCCCTCCCCCCGGACCCAAGGAGCGACAGACATGACAGCCAACCCGATCCTGGTGACCGGCGCGACCGGCCGCCACGGCAGCACCGGCGAACACCTCGTGCGGCGCCTGATAGAAGAGGGTCGCGCCGTGCGCGTGCTGACCCGGGCACTCTCTGCGCGCACCGAGCGCCTCGCCGCGATGGGCGCCGAGATCGCCGTCGGCGATCTGCACGACCGGCGCACCCTCGTAACTGCCCTGACCGGAGTCGACCTCGCCTACTTCACCTATCCGATCGACGCCGGCGTCGTCACCGCCGCCGCCAACTACGCCGCCGCGGTCCGCGAGGTCCGACGCATGCCACGCACGGTCGTGATGTCGATGGGTCCCGCCCACCCCGCCAGCCCCAGCGATCTGGGACGCGCCCAGTGGCTGGCCGAGGAGATCCTGCAGTGGGCGGGCCTCGACGTGACCATCCTGCGCGTCGCCGCGTTGTTCCACGAGAACCTCGCGGTCCTGCACGGCAGATCCGTCGCCGCCCGGGGCGTCATCCGCAACTCCTTCGGCCACCGGGAGGTCGCCTGGATCAGCGGCGGCGACGCCGCCGAACTGGCGTTGACGGCCCTGCTGCAGCCCGACCGGTTTACCGAACCGGTGTTCCACGCGAAGGGATCCGAGACCCTCAGCCATACCGATATCGCCGCGCTGCTGGCCGAACTCACCGACCACGTCGTCCACTTCGAAGCCGTGTCCCAGGACGAATGGCGCCACGACCTCGAACAGTTGTCCCGGCACCCCGGTCAGGACGTGGTCAACCCGGCAATGGCGCAGCACATCTCGGCCGTCGGCCACATGGTCGCCACCCGAGGGCGCACCCTGCCCGCCGACCGCGCGCAACTGCGGAGCCTGATCGGCCGGGAACCGGTCACCGTGCGCGAATTCCTCGCGGCGAACCTCGCGCGATTCACCCCCGCTAGGACTGCGTGCTGACCACGAACGCCAGGTAGACCAGGTAGGCGGCGACCATGAAGCCGCCTTCGATGCGGCTGACCCGCCGGCCCGACAGGAAGATCGGGATACACACCACCGCGACGGCCACCATGATCGGGATGTCGATGCGGACCAGGCTGTCGGGCAGCAACAGGCCGCCGGCCGGCACCAGGCAGGTGAGGCCGAGGATGAGCAGGATGTTGTAGATGCTGCTGCCGATCAGGTTGCCGATCGCGATGTCGCGGTCGCCGCGGATGGTCGACACCACGGTCGTCACCAACTCGGGCGCCGAGGTCCCGATCGCCACCACGGTCAGCCCGATCAACGCATCGCTGACACCGAACCCGCGGGCCAGACCCACCGCGCCGTCGACCAGCCATTCGGCGCCGATCACTACGATCCCGATGCCGACCAGCGTCATCGTCAGATAGGCCGAGGTGCGCCGCCGGACCAGGATGGTCGCGGCGTCACCGTCGACCGCGTCGGCGGGATACTCCCCCGCGAACTCCTCGTTGATCTGCCACGACTCCCGCCGCGACGACCAGATCACCCCCGCGGTGTAGACGAACGCACAGACCACCAGGATCAGCCCGTCCACACGCGTCAACACCCCGTCGGCGGCCAGCAGCCACAGCAGCCCCGCGGCCAGCGCCATGATCGGCAACTCGAACCGGATGGTGCGCATCTGCAGCGCCAACGGGACCAGCAGTGCGCTCAACCCGAGGATGAGCAGCAGGTTCACGATGTTGGTGCCGGCGATGTTGCCGACCGCCAGCGCGCCGCTGCCCTCCCCCGCCGCGACCACCCCGACGGCCAGCTCGGGCAAGCTTGTGCCGATCGAGACCACGGTCAGGCCGATGACGATCGGGCTGATGCCCAACCGCCCGGCCAGCCCCACCCCGCCGCGCACCATCACTTCGGCACCCACGACCAGTGCGGCCAATCCCGCGAGGAACCAGAGAACGTTCGTCGTCATCATCAGTTTCAGATCAGATACAGAAGACCCAGATACGGAAAAGCCCCCGCCCCATCGGGGCGGGGGCTTCCCGTTGACTTACCGGTAGTCCGAGTAGCCGTAATCGTCCAGCGGCACCGCGGCGCCGGTGGCCTGGCCGAAGTCCGGGCTGTAGTACTGATCCTCGTAGGACGGGATCGTGTACGCCGCAGCGCGGGCTTCCTCGGTCGGCTGCACCTGGATGTTGCGGTACCGGTTGATGCCGGTGCCTGCCGGGATCAGCTTGCCGATGATCACGTTCTCCTTCAGACCCTGCAGCTTGTCGCTGCGGCAGTTGATCGCCGCATCGGTCAGCACGCGGGTGGTCTCCTGGAACGACGCCGCCGACAGCCACGAATCCGTGGCCAGCGATGCCTTCGTGATACCCATCAGCACCGGACGTCCGGCCGCGGGCTCGCCACCCTCGGCCACGACGCGACGGTTCTCGGTCTCGAACTCGCCACGCTCGGTCAGCGAGCCGGGCAGGAACTCCGTCGCACCCGAATCGATGATCGTGACGCGACGCAGCATCTGCCGGACGATGACCTCGATGTGCTTGTCGTGGATCGACACACCCTGGGCGCGGTAGACCTCCTGGACCTCCTTGACGAGGTGGATCTGCACCTCGCGGGGACCCTGGACGCGCAGCACCTCGTGCGGGTCGGCCGAACCTTCCAGCAGCTGCTGGCCGACGTCGACGTGGTCGCCGTCGGTCAGCAGACGCTCGGAGCCGTCGTCGTGCTTGAACACCTTCAGACGCTGACGACGCGAGAGCTTGTCGTACACGACCTCCTCGCCCCCGTCGTCGGGAACGATGGTGATCTTGTAGAACTTGTCGCTCTCCTCCAGCCGGACCCGGCCGGAGACGTCGGCGATCGGAGCCCGGTTGCGCGGGATACGCGCCTCGAACAGCTCCTGCACGCGGGGCAGACCACCGACGATGTCGGCACCGCCGGTGACACCACCCTGGTGGAAGGTACGCATCGTCAGCTGCGTGCCGGGCTCACCGATGGACTGCGCGGCCACGATGCCGACGGCCTCGCCGATGTCGACCAGCTTGCCGGTCGCCATCGAACGGCCGTAGCACATCGCGCACACGCCGGTGCCGGTGCCGCAGGTCAGCACGGAGCGGACCTTCACCTCGGTGATGCCGGCGGCCAGCAGCGCATCGATCGCCGGGTCACCGAGATCGTGCCCACGCTCGACGACGACGTTGCCGTTGGCGTCGACCGCGTCGCTGGCCAGCGTCCGCGCGTAGGCCGACGTCTCGATGTGCTGATCGCGCACCAAGGCCGCGTCTTTACCGGTGCCCTGCAGTTCGGCCAGCGTGACGGTGATGCCGCGCTCGGTCTCACAGTCGGTCTCGCGCACGATGACGTCCTGTGACACGTCGACCAGACGACGGGTCAGGTAACCCGAGTCGGCGGTACGAAGTGCGGTGTCCGCCAGGCCCTTACGGGCGCCGTGGGTGTTGATGAAGTACTCCAGCACCGTCAGACCCTCGCGGAACGAGGACTTGATCGGACGCGGGATGAACTCGCCCTTGGGGTTGGTCACCAGACCCTTCATGCCGGCCAGTGTCCGCGTCTGGGTGAAGTTACCCGTCGCACCCGAATCCACGATCGTGATGATCGGGTTGTCCTTCGGGTAGTGCGACCGCAGCGCCTGACCGACCTCTTCGGTCGCGTCCTGCCAGATCTTCACCAACGCTTCGTTGCGCTCGCCCTTGTTGAGCTTGCCGCGCTGGTACTGCTTCTCGATGCTGTCGGCTTCCGCCTCGTAGCGCTCGAGGATCTCGGTCTTCTCCGGCGGGACCAGCACGTCGGCCATCGACACGGTGACACCCGAACGGGTGGCCCAGTGGAACCCGGCGTCCTTGAGCTTGTCCACGGTCTGCGCGACCACGATCATCGGGTAGCGCTCGGCGAGATCGTTGATGATCGCCGCCTGGACCTTCTTGTGCATCTGCTTGTTGACGAACGGGTAGCCCCGCGGCAGCAGCTCGTTGAACAGCACACGGCCCAGGGTGGTCTCCGCCGTCCAGGCGTCGCCCATGTTCCAGCCGTCGGGGAACCGCTCGGCCTCGATGTCGGCCGGCGGACGCTGGGTGGTCAGCCGCACCTTGATCTTGGCGCGCACGCTCAGCGAACCGCGGTCCATGGCCATGATCGCCTCGGCCGGGCTGCTGTAGACGCCGGTCTCCGGGGTGTCCTTGGCGGCCGGGGTGTACTCGCCTGTGTCACCCGGGATCTCGGTGGTCAGGAAGAACAGACCGGTCACCATGTCCAGACGCGGCATGGCCAGCGGGCGGCCCGACGCGGGCGACAGGATGTTGTTCGAGGACAGCATCAGGATGCGGGCCTCGGCCTGCGCCTCCGCGGACAGCGGAAGGTGCACGGCCATCTGGTCGCCGTCGAAGTCGGCGTTGAACGCCTCACAGACCAGCGGGTGCAGCTGGATGGCCTTGCCCTCCACCAGCTGCGGCTCGAAGGCCTGGATACCGAGGCGGTGCAGGGTTGGTGCGCGGTTCAGCAGCACCGGGTGCTCCGAGATGACCTCTTCGAGGACATCCCACACCTGGGGACGCTGACGCTCCACCATCCGCTTGGCGCTCTTGATGTTCTGCGCGTGGTTCAGGTCGACCAGACGCTTCATCACGAACGGCTTGAACAGCTCGAGT
Source organism: Mycolicibacterium vaccae NBRC 14118 = CIP 105934 (assembly GCF_001552715.1). Taxonomy (GTDB): domain Bacteria; phylum Actinomycetota; class Actinomycetes; order Mycobacteriales; family Mycobacteriaceae; genus Mycobacterium; species Mycobacterium vaccae. The sequence goes on from NZ_BCRS01000024.1 coordinate 34,272, forward strand.
GCCATCAGCTTGGGCAGACCACACTGGTGCAGCTTGAGCTGCGGGCCGACCACGATGACCGAACGGCCCGAGTAGTCGACGCGCTTACCGAGCAGGTTCTGACGGAAGCGGCCCTGCTTGCCCTTGAGCAGATCGGACAGCGACTTGAGCGGACGGTTGCCGGGCCCGGTGACGGGCCGGCCGCGACGGCCGTTGTCGAACAGCGCGTCCACCGACTCCTGAAGCATGCGCTTCTCGTTGTTGACGATGATCTCGGGCGCGCCGAGGTCGATCAGTCGCTTGAGCCGGTTGTTGCGGTTGATCACGCGGCGGTACAGGTCGTTGAGATCCGACGTCGCGAAACGACCACCGTCGAGCTGAACCATCGGGCGCAGCTCCGGCGGGATCACCGGAACAGCGTCGAGCACCATGCCCATCGGCGAGTTCCGGTTCGTCTGGAACGCGGCGACGACCTTGAGTCGCTTCAGCGCACGCAGCTTCTTCTGGCCCTTGCCGTTCTTGATGGTGTCGCGCAGCGACTCGGCCTCGGCGTCGATGTCGAAGGTCTCGATGAGCTTCTTGATCGACTCGGCACCCATGGCGCCTTCGAAGTACTCGCCGTAGCGGTCCTGCAGCTCGCGGTAGAGCAGCTCGTCCACGATCAGCTGCTTGGGAGCCAGCTTGGTGAACGTCGTCCAGATCTCGTCGAGCCGGTCCAGCTCACGCTGGGCCCGGTCGCGCAGCTGGCGCATCTCACGCTCGCCGCCGTCACGCACCTTGCGCTTGACGTCGCTCTTGGCGCCTTCGTCCTCGAGCTCCTTCATGTCGGCCTCGAGCTTCTGCGCCCGTGCCTCCAGGTCGGCGTCGCGCTGATCCTCGATCGCCTTACGCTCGACGGCCATCTCGGCTTCCAGCGTGGACAGCTCGTTGTGGCGCATCTCGTCGTTGACCGCGGTGATCACGTAGGCCGCGAAGTAGATGATCTTCTCGAGATCCTTCGGGGCCAGGTCGAGCAGGTAGCCCAACCGCGACGGCACGCCCTTGAAGTACCAGATGTGCGTGACGGGAGCGGCCAGCTCGATGTGGCCCATCCGCTCACGACGCACCTTGGCACGGGTCACCTCGACGCCGCAGCGCTCACAGATGATGCCCTTGAACCGGACGCGCTTGTACTTGCCGCAGTAGCACTCCCAGTCGCGAGTAGGTCCGAAGATCTTCTCGCAGAACAGGCCGTCCTTCTCTGGCTTGAGCGTGCGGTAGTTGATGGTCTCCGGCTTTTTGACCTCGCCGAAGGACCAGTTGCGGATGTCGTCCGCGGTCGCGAGACCGATGCGGAGTTCATCGAAGAAGTTGACGTCTAGCACGTAACTCCCTTTCCCCTTGCGGGACTAGAAAATTTTCGGGTCAACGGGCGAGATCTACGCGAGATCTTCCACGGAGGCGGATTCGTTGCGGGACAGGTTGATTCCGAGGTTGGCAGCAGCGCGCTCCAGGTCCTCGTCGTCGCCGTCACGCATCTCGATCGCCGCGCCGTCAGAAGACAACACCTCGACGTTGAGGCACAGCGACTGCAGCTCCTTGAGAAGCACCTTGAACGACTCCGGGATGCCCGGCTCGGGGATGTTCTCGCCCTTGACGATCGCCTCGTAAACCTTGACGCGGCCGACGGTGTCGTCGGACTTGATCGTCAGGAGCTCCTGCAGCGTGTACGCCGCGCCGTAGGCCTGCATGGCCCAGCACTCCATCTCACCGAACCGCTGACCACCGAACTGCGCCTTACCGCCCAGCGGCTGCTGGGTGATCATCGAGTACGGACCGGTGGAGCGAGCGTGGATCTTGTCGTCCACCAGGTGGTGCAGCTTCAGGATGTACATGTAGCCCACCGTCACCGGGTACGGGAACGGTTCGCCACTGCGGCCGTCGAACAGCACCGCCTTGCCGTCGGCGTTGACCATGGTCTCGCCGTCGCGGTTGGGCAGCGTCGCACCGAGCAGGCCGGTCAGCTCGCCTTCCTGCGCACCATCGAACACCGGGGTGGCCACGATGCTGTCCGGCGGAGCCGACAGCATGTGCTCGGGCAGCTTTGCCGCCCACTGCGGAACCTCGCCGGTCCCGTCCGCCACCTGAATGTTCCAGCCCGCCTTGGCAACCCACCCGAGGTGGGTCTCCAGGATCTGGCCGATGTTCATACGACGCGGCACACCGTGGGTGTTCAGGATGATGTCCACCGGGGTGCCGTCGGGCAGGAACGGCATGTCCTCGACCGGCAGGATCTTGCCGATGACGCCCTTGTTGCCGTGGCGTCCGGCGAGCTTGTCGCCGTCGGAGATCTTGCGCTTCTGGGCCACGTAGACGCGGACCAGCTCGTTGACACCGGCGGGCAGCTCGTCGTCGTCCTCGCGCGAGAACACGCGGATGCCGATGACCTTTCCGGACTCACCGTGAGGCACCTTCAGCGACGTGTCGCGGACCTCGCGGGCCTTCTCACCGAAGATGGCGCGCAGCAGGCGCTCCTCGGGGGTCAGCTCGGTCTCGCCCTTCGGGGTGACCTTGCCGACCAGGATGTCGCCGTCGCGGACCTCGGCGCCGATGCGGATGATGCCGCGCTCGTCGAGATCGGCCAGCACCTCATCGGAGACGTTCGGGATGTCCCGGGTGATCTCCTCGGCGCCCAACTTGGTGTCGCGGGCATCGATCTCGTGCTCCTCGATGTGAATCGAGGTGAGCACGTCCTCCTCCACCAGGCGGTTGGAGAGGATGATCGCGTCCTCGTAGTTGTGGCCCTCCCACGGCATGATCGCCACGAGCAGGTTCTTGCCCAGCGCCATCTCACCGTTCTCGGTGCACGGCCCGTCGGCGAGCACCTGGCCCGACTCGACCCGCTGCCCGGCGTCCACGATCGGGCGCTGGTTGGCGCACGTGCCGTGGTTGGAGCGCGCGAACTTGCGCATCCGGTAGGTGTGCCGGGTGCCGTCGTCGGCCATCACGGTGATGTAGTCGGCGGAGACCTCCTCGACCACACCGGCCTTTTCGGTCACGACCACGTCGCCGGCGTCGATCGCGGCGCGCAGTTCCATACCGGTGCCGACCAGCGGGGCCTCGCTGCGAACCAGCGGAACCGCCTGGCGCTGCATGTTGGCACCCATCAGGGCACGGTTGGCGTCGTCGTGCTCGAGGAACGGGATCATCGCCGTCGCGACCGACACCATCTGGCGCGGCGAGACGTCCATGTAGTCCACGTCGGTGGGGGCGACGTTCTCGACCTCGCCACCCTTACGGCGGACCATCACGCGTTCCTCGGTGAACCGGCCGTCCGCGTCCAGCGGCGAGTTGGCCTGCGCCACGACGTGGCGGTCCTCCTCGTCGGCGGTCAGGTAGTCGATCTGGTCGGTGACCACACCGTCGATGACCTTGCGGTACGGCGTCTCGATGAAGCCGAACGGGTTGACCCGGGCGTACACCGACAGCGAACCGATCAGGCCGATGTTCGGACCCTCGGGGGTCTCGATCGGGCACATGCGGCCGTAGTGGCTGGAGTGCACGTCGCGGACCTCGAGGCCGGCGCGCTCACGGGACAGACCGCCGGGGCCCAGCGCCGACAGGCGACGCTTGTGGGTCAGACCCGACAGCGGGTTGTTCTGGTCCATGAACTGCGACAGCTGGCTGGTGCCGAAGAATTCCTTGATCGCCGCCACGACGGGACGGATGTTGATCAGGGTCTGCGGAGTGATCGCCTCGACGTCCTGGGTGGTCATCCGCTCGCGGACGACACGCTCCATACGCGAGAGGCCGACGCGGATCTGGTTCTGGATCAGCTCACCGACCGTGCGCAGACGACGGTTACCGAAGTGGTCGATGTCGTCGACCTCGACGGGGACCTCGCTGCCGCCGGGGGCGGTCATCGTCTGGTCGCCCTGGTGCAGACGCACCAGGTACTCGATGGTCGCGACGACGTCCTCTTCGGTCAGCGTCGAGCTGGTGATCGGCTGGCCCAGATTGAGGCCGAGCTTCTTGTTGACCTTGTAGCGGCCCACGCGTGCGAGGTCGTAACGCTTCTCCTTGAAGAACAGGTTCTCCAGCAGGGTCTGCGCCGACTCCTTGGTGGGGGGCTCGCCCGGTCGCAGCTTCCGGTAGATGTCCAGCAGCGCCTCGTCGGTGCCTGCGGTGTTGTCCTTCTCCAGCGTGCTCATCATGATCTCGGAGAAGCCGAAGCGCTCCACGATCTGCTCGTTGGTCCAGCCGAGCGCCTTGAGCAGCACGGTGACAGGCTGACGGCGCTTGCGGTCGATGCGGACACCGACGGTGTCGCGCTTGTCGACGTCGAACTCCAGCCACGCGCCGCGGCCGGGAATGACCTTGACGCTGTGCAGCGTCTTCTCCGTCGACTTGTCGATCGACTCGTCGAAGTACACACCGGGGGAACGGACCAGCTGGCTCACCACGACACGCTCGGTGCCGTTGATGATGAAGGTGCCCTTCTCGGTCATCATCGGGAAGTCGCCCATGAAGACCGTCTGGCTCTTGATCTCACCGGTGTTGTTGTTGATGAACTCGGCCGTGACGAACAGCGGAGCCGCGTACGTCATGTCCTTGTCTTTGCACTCGTCAACCGGCGCCTTGACCTCGTCGAAACGCGGGTCGGAGAAGCTCAGCGACATCGAGCCCGAGAAGTCCTCGATCGGTGAGAGCTCCTCGAGGACCTCCTGCAGACCACCCTTGGGGTCCACGTCCCCGCGCTCGGCGGCGCGGCGGAACCAGTCCTCGGCCCCGATGAGCCACTCGAAGGATTCGGTCTGAACGTCGAGAAGCCCCGGAACCTCGAGCGGTTCGCGGAGCTTGGCAAAGGAAATTCTGTTTGGTGCTCCGGGAACGGAGTGGTTAGTGGTTGACTCGATCTGGCGGGACCCTGCCAAGATGCATCCTTCCAGCACCTAATGCGGCTCTTTCGACACCGGAGAAGCCGGTCCGTTTTTGCCGCGTTTCTGCGTCGGTTCGGCTGGCTACAACCAACCACCGGACGCACGGGCACGCGTCTAGATCGCTGAGCGGGGGCTCAGGCTAGGACCACATGACTAGTGCGGGTCGGAAAAAGCGAGGTGGGCAGGGCGCAGCCAGCGCAACGTCCAACGATAGCGCAGGACAGCCTATTCCTCAACCCTCGAGGCAGCACTGTGTGCTACGGAACTTCGGTCGCTGGCTGGCGGCCCTCACTGCTGTCATCCGTGCACACATTGCTGGGCAATAGATTGGCCCGGTTTCGCCGTTGCGTCAAGAGATGACGCGGTGTTTGTGGAGTTTTCTGTGAACACTTCGTCCGGCTCGACGGCGCAGGTGGCGAAGTTGATCCCGAACAGCAGGCGCGCCCCGAAGGTGAACAGCCAGTCGATGAACGTCTGACGCTCGGCCGGGCCCGGCAGAACGATGGCCGTCGCTGTTCCGCGGCTGGTCGCGACCGTGAGGGTGTCTCCCGGGGCGCCGTAGAAGCCCGATTCCGACGGCGGTGCGCCGGCGAACATGTCGTTGAGCCAGCCGGCGCTGATCTTCTCGGCGGCCTTGACGTTGGCGACCTTCGACCAGCCGGTGACGATGTTCAGCGCGGCCTGGATCAACGGATTGCCGCCGAGCATGGTGTCCGAGTGGGATCCGCCGACGAGCTGGACGCCGTTGAACTTCCCCGGACGCCACTGTTCCAGCGACGTGTTCGAGGTGCCGGACAGGTTCCAGTAATAGGACCGGCCGGCCAGGTTGTAGATCGGGAAGTCCTGCGGCAGCTTGCCCAGCGCCGCCGGGGTCACGTCGCCGAAGCCCACCCCGTCGAGCAGCACCACCCCGGCCAACCGGTCGAAGGCGCCGTTCTGTGTCATGTACCCCGCCGCGCCGGCGGCCAGCCCGCCACCGGCGGAGTGCCCGACCAACGCGACCTTCTGCACGCCGTCGAGCAGCGTGCCGCCATAGCCGGCGGCCAGCGCGCTCTGTGCCAGCGCGGCGTTGCCGTCCACGAACAGGCCGGCCACCGCTTTGTGCAGCGGTGAGCCGCCCACCCAGCAACCGTCGCAGGCCAGGAAGTTCGACGTCACCGACGTCGCGACGACGATGCTGTGCGTCGCCTCGGCCAGCCGGGCCGCGGTGTAGCTGTAAAACGCTCCCGAGGCCAGGAAGCCGTGCTGCAGGTAGATCAGGCGGGTGGGGACGTCCCCGGCCGGGACGTACCAGTCCGCGGGCACGTCGTAGCCGTCGCCGCAGTCGATCCGCAACGAGGAACTGCGCACGGTGACGGTGCTGCCCCACGGCAGCAGCGGCGGACCGCCCAGTACGCGGATCGCCGCGGAGTAGATGGTGAAGATGACCGTGCCGACGACGCTGAGCAACGTCTGCTTCCGGGGAGCGGTGGCCAGCTCCCGGCCGGGCTGCTCAAGCATCGTGGCCAGCTCGGTCTGATGGCTCTTGAGCGGCGCTGTCGCGGTGGTCTCGGTCCGGGCCTCGTCCTGGACCGGGGTTACCGCCTGGGGTTCCACCTCGGCCGGGAGTTCGGTGGCCGTGTCGACGTCCGCCTCGGGCGTTTCCTCGACGACAAACGCCTCGTCCTCGTCGGGGCCTTCCTCGACGACCGCCTCTTCTTCTTCTTCGGGGCCTTGCGCTTCTTCGGCGCCCCGGTCTTGGGCGCCCTCGTCTTCGGCGCCCTGTTCTTCTTCGGGGTCCGCTTCTTCGGCCGCGTCTTCGTCCGTCGCGTCTACTTCCGGCTCCGCGTCGTCGGCGGCCGGGGACTCGGCGGTGTCGTCGCTGTCGCCGGGTTCACCCGATTCCGGCTGGGCCGACTCCGAACTTGTCGACGCGTTGCCCGTCTCGGACTCGGTCGTCGCGGCCGCGACGCCAGCGCCGGCCAGCAGTGCGCCCGCCATCCCGGCGGCGATCGCCCCTGCCCCCACCAACTTCGCCAGCCGGTCGTCCATCGGTGACCCCTCCGTCGCAGCCGCGCAAAACGTATCGCGGTCGCCGGGGCACCGAAGTGATTTGCCGGAATCAGGCCACGGCGGTCGAACCCGGGCTCCGTCCCCCACCCCGCCCCGGCAGCGGATCGGTGCATACGGCGACGGTCGGGGTCACCGGGCAGACGTCGCGCGCGGTCGCGTACGCGGTCAGCCCAGGCGCGTCGACGGTCGACGGCGGATCCAGCCACAGACCGGTGACCAGGCCGACCGGTGACACCGCGGGCCGGTAGAGCCGATCGGTGTAGGTGCCGTCGAGCATGTCGTTGATCCAGCCCGCGGACAGGATCTCGTTGGCCTCCACATTCCACGGAGACGAGAACCCGGTGGCCAGATAGGCTATGAACTGCACCAGCCCGCTGGTGCTCTGCATGGAGTCGGAATGGTGTCCGCCACGGACCAGCACACCCGTGAACATGCCCGGCCTGACCTGATTGAGGCGTTGGCTGGCGTGCCCTCTGTTGTTCCATGCACCGGGGGTCGCGGCGAGGTTGTACACCGGGATCGAACGCGGGATCTTCGCCAGATCGGCCCTCAGCACCCCGTACTGGCCGGCGCCGTCGAGCATGACCACACCCGCGAGATCGCCGGCCAGGCCCCGCTCGACCATGTACCTCGCGGTGCCCGCGGCCAGACCTCCGCCTGCGGAGTGCCCGACCAACACCACACGCGTCGGCAGGGCGTTGCGCCACCCGGCCTGCCGGGCGCTGGCGGTGAGGGCCTCGCGATCGCCGGAGAACAGGTCGGCGATCGCGCGGTGCGTGGCGGGCAAGGTCAGCGGGAAGTTGTCGGTGTCGAAGACATTCCAGGTCAGCGTCGGCGCGACCACGATGCTGTGCGTCTTCTCGGCGAGATAGGCCGCGGTTGCGGTGTAGAACGACGCGCTCGCGAGCATGCCGTGCTGCAGGTAGATCAGGCCCTTCGGCGCGGTCTTGCCGGGCGGGAAGTACCAGTCGGCCGAGACGACGACACCGTTGCCCAGGTCCAGCGACGACCTCTCGACCCGGACCCGGCTGCCGAACGGCGCCCGGGCCGGTCCGGCGAGGAACTGCATCGTGCCGGTGTACCAGTTGTAGAACATCGTGCTGATGTCCTCGACGACGTCGAAGAGGTTGAACGCCGACGCGCCGGCCCAGGGTGAACTCGCGGCCGCGAGTTGGATGACGGCGGCGCCGTCGCGGGCCGACAGGTCGGTCTCGATGGAGTCGACGAGCGGTGACGGCGGCTCCGGTTCGGCCTCGGCTTCGGCTTCGGCCGGTCCGGTGGGCTCGCTGGGCTCGCTGATCGGGTCGGGGTCCGGCGTCGGCAGCGACTCCTCGGGCTCCGGCAGCGCGTGCCTGCCCGGCGTGGGCGCGGGAACCGCGGCCGAACCGGGCCACCCGTAGTCGGCATCCCCGCCGAGCTCATCGTCGGCAACGTCGTCGGCCTCTTCGGGGTCGTCGGCTCCCTCGTCACCTTCGGGCGCCCGCACGTCCTCGTCGCCGCCATTGTCCGGGTCGGTGCCCAGGTCGTCGTCCAGGTCGTCGTCCCGGTCGTCCCGGTCGTCTCCGGAATCGTCGTCAGCATCCCGGTCGGTGTCCCCGTCGGCGTCTTTGGCGGGTGACGTCGTTGTATCGGCGCCACCGCCATCGTCCGAACTGGTCGAGGCCGGTTTGTCCGCAGATCCCGAGCCTGTCGACGACCCGTCGTCCGCCGACGCCACCCCGGCACCGGCGAGCATCGCCGCCGAGAATCCCCCCGCCAGAACGCCTGCCCCCAGCCAGACTCGATAGCGGTCGACCATCACTCTCCCGTTGTCAGATATCACGCAGCGACACCACGGCCGGATCACCAAAACGGTTTTCAGACGCGGACACGCGATTCTGGCAAACTTTATAGCCGGATAGCTAATATTTACAAGAGGAAATTAACGTCGGCGCGTAGCGACGCCTCTCCGAAGCCACTCCCGGCGCAAATCCGCACGCAGCGGCACATGTGGGCACATCGATCGGTGCCACAGCGCAGGGACAGCAGATGTGAAACACCACCCGGCGCTGGCGCCGGGTGGTGTGACGAGATCAGAGTTGGCGAATCAGCGCTCGCCGGCGACCGGGATGCGCCCGGTCGGGGCGTCATCCTCGACCCGCTGCTGCGTGTCGTCGGGGTAATCCTGCGACGAGTAGCTGCTCTGGCGGTCGAGATCCTCGCGGATCGCGGACTGGGCGGCGGGCGGCAGGGTGTGCATGATCTCCCGCACGCGGGCCTGACGGCGAGCGACCGCCTTGCGCTCCGGCATACCCGGGGTTGCCTGCACCTGCGGCGGCACGCCCTCGATCTCCTCGGTACCACCATCGTGGTGACCGGCGTCCACCATGGCCTGCTCTTCGGCCATCGTCGACTCGTCCTTCTCCTCGGACATACCGATCGGACCGATGCGGCGACCGTTGAGGAACTGCTTGACCACCGGCTCGTCCGAGGTCAGCAGCACCTCGCGGGGGCCGAACATGACCAGGTGCTTGCGGAACAGCATGCCCATGTTGTCGGGCACCGTCCGCGCGATGTTGATGTTGTGCGTGACGATCAGGATCGTGCAGTCGATCTGCGCGTTGATGTCGATCAGCAGCTGCGAGAGGTAGGCGGTACGCACGGGGTCCAGACCGGAGTCCGGCTCGTCGCAGAGGATGATCTGCGGGTCCAGCACCAGCGACCGGGCCAGGCCGGCACGCTTGCGCATACCGCCGGAAATCTCGCCGGGGAACTTGTCCTCGTCACCGGCCAGACCCACGAGGTCCAGCTTCTCCATGACGACCTTGCGGATCTCGCTTTCCTTCTTCTTCGTGTGCTCACGAAGCGGGAACGCGGTGTTGTCGTACAGGCTCATCGAGCCGAAGAGTGCGCCGTCCTGGAACATCACGCCGAACAGCGTGCGGATCTCGTAGAGCTCCTTGGCCGAGCACTCGATGATGTTGGTGCCGTCGACGATGATCTTGCCGCGCTCCGGGCGCAGCAGACCGATCAGCGACTTCAGGAACACGGACTTGCCGGTACCGGACGGCCCGAGCAGAACGCTGACCTCTCCGGCGGGCAGATCGAAGGTCACGTCCTCCCAGATTCGCTGGGCTCCGAAGGACTTCGTCAGTCCCTCAACCTGAATGCCAATGCCCACGCGAATTCCTTCCGCCCAAAACTAAACGACAAGCCACAGGATCCCGCCCTGTGGCTTGAGTCACTGTAACCTACGCCGGTTCGCCGTAACACTCGGTCTGCCGACAAGGTCGACGACTTCGAGTCACAGACAACTGTGGGGCCGGCCCGTTTGCCAGGCCGACCCCACAGCGTTCAGATGTGGCGAATTACTTGACGGTGACCGTCGCGCCGGCAGCCTCGAGCTTGCCCTTGGCGTCCTCGGCGGCGTCCTTGTTGACCTTCTCCAGCAGCGGCTTGGGCGCGCTGTCGACCAGGTCCTTGGCTTCCTTGAGGCCCAGGCCGGAGACGATCTCGCGGACGACCTTGATGACGCCGATCTTCTTCTCGCCGGCGGACTCGAGGATGACGTCGAACTCCGACTGCTCCTCGGCGGCCTCGGCGGGGGCGCCTGCGGCGGGGCCGGCAGCGGCAACGGCGACCGGGGCCGCGGCGGTGACGTCGAAGGTCTCCTCGAACTGCTTCACGAACTCAGAGAGCTCGAGCAGGGTCATTTCCTTGAACGCGTCGAGCAGTTCGTCGGTGGAGAGCTTGGCCATGGTGATGGTCCTTCCTGATTACTTCGGTGGGGGGTTTGTTACGCGGCGGATTCGGAGTTTTCCGAACCGGCCTTCTTTTCCTGCAGAGCTGCGGCCAGGCGGGCGACCTGGGACGCGGGGGCTGCGAACAGCGCCGCGGCCTGGGACTGCTTCGCCTTGAGTGCGCCGGCCATCTTGGACAGCAGCACCTCGCGCGACTCGAGATCGGCGATCCGCTCGACCTCGGAGACGGTCAGCGCGCGACCGTCCATGTAGCCGCCCTTGACGACCAGTGCCTTGTTGTCCTTGGCGAACTTCTTGAGCGCCTTCGCGGCGTCGACGGGCTCGCCGTCGATGAACGCGATGGCGGTCGGGCCGGTGAAGAGCTCGTCGAGCCCCTCGATGCCCGCCTCCGCCGCGGCACGCTTCACCAAGGTGTTCTTGGCGACGGTGTAGGTCGTCGTCGAACCCAGCGACCTACGCAGCTCGGCAAGGTTGGACACCGTCAGGCCGCGGTACTCGGTGACGACGGTGGCCGTCGCCTCCTTGAACTTCTCGGCGATGTCGGCGACCGCGGTGGCCTTGTCAGCCTTGGCCATGCTTGCCTCCTCGTGATGGTTGGGATGTCCACCAACCGCAGGGCCCGAGAGGCGACTGAGAAGCCCGGAAAACACAAGCGCCCCGACACAGACAGGTCGGGGCGCACAGAGTACGTAACAGACGTACCAGCCTCGTCCTCCTGCGTGGGCCGCCGGATATCTGATGAGCCGCTTGCGCGAAGAACAACAGATGTGTCCGGACCTTCAACCGATTGCTCGGTGACCGACGGTCTTCGGTGGAACCGGACCAGGATAGCGTGCCGTGCCGCGATCAGCCAAAACGCGGGGGCCGCGCCAGCGCGGCCGCCCCGACCAGGCCCGCATCACCGCCGAGTTCGGCCGGCACCACCCGCAGCCCGCCCAGGAAGTCCAGCCCCGCGTACGAGGTCAGGGCCTCGCGCAGCGGATCGAACAGCAGGGCGCCGGCTTTGGCGACCCCGCCGCCGACAACGACGAGGTCGAGGTCGCACACCGCGGCCACCGACGCGATCGTGCGCGCCAGCGCGTCGGCGCCGCGACCGAACGCGCGCAGC
>NZ_BCRS01000025.1 GCF_001552715.1 Mycolicibacterium vaccae NBRC 14118 = CIP 105934
CCGCGCCCGCCGTGCAGGCCCCGCCGACCACCCCGGCCGCGGCGGTGGCCGCGGGCGAACCCGGTGCGGCCGCGGTCCGCAGCATGTGGACCACGGTGCGGGAGAAGGTGCGCGAACGCAGCCGCACCACCGAGGTGATGCTCGCCGGTGCGATCGTGCGTGCCGTCGAGGGCGACACCCTGATCCTGAGCCACGAATCGGCCCCGTTGGCTCGTAGGTTGTGCGAACAGCGCAACTCCGACGTGATCCGCGAAGCGCTCAAGGACGCGCTCGGGGTCAACTGGAAGGTCGTGTGCGAGGCCGGCGCCGCGCCTGCAGCGGCGCCCAGCAGGCCACAGCGCGCCCCGGCCGAGCCTCCGCCGCCCGAGGTCGACGACGAGGAGAGCATGCTGGCCGAGGCCGGCAATCACGATCCCGCCGCGCCGCGCCGCGACCCGGAAGAGGCGGCGCTGGAACTGCTGCAGAACGAGCTCGGCGCCCGCCGCATCGACGGTTAGCGCACCGGCGGCGGGCCCGTCAGGCGGCTTTCTTCTCCCGCAGGACCAGCATCGGAAGCACCACGGTCGCCACGGCCGTGACGAGCCAGACCACCACGGTCGCCGCGATCCAGGATCCGATGCCGCGAATGCTCAGCCCGTGGGACAGCAGCGATGCGAGCAGCAGCGCCACGAACGTGGACACCAGGCCGATGCCGCCGAGAAAGGCGGACGCGTAGCGGCTTGCCATCTTCAGGAAGAACGGCGACAGGATCGCCTGCGCCACCGTGAAGATCGCCACCGCGGTGAAGAAGCCCAGCACGGACAGCGACACCCCGGGCACCAGCCACCCGGCCACCAGCAACCCGATAGCAGAGGATCCCAGGAAGATCGCGACGCGCAGCAGAAATCGGATCACACGGGGAGCATAGGGGTTACGCAGCCCACCAGGGCCGTAATGGCAGGCCGCCGTCACCGCCGCGTTCGTCGAGCTTGACCGCGAGCACCTGATGCAGCTGAATGGCGTTCTGTTCGAAGCCCACCCGTGACGCGGCGATGTACACACCCCACACCTTGGCGGTCGGGAGGCCCACCTCGGCGACCGCGTCATCCCAGTGCTCGACCAGGTTGCGGCTCCAGTCCCGCAGTGTCATCGCGTAATGCATCCGTAGGTTCTCCTCGTGCACCACCTCGAGCCCGACGTCCTGGACCTCGGTGATGATCCGGCCCGACCCGGTCAGCTCCCCGTCGGGGAACACGTACCGGTCGATGAATCCTCCTGCGGTGGCGTGACTGCGGTTGTGGTGGCGGGTGATGCAGTGGTTGAGCAGCAGGCCGCCGGGGCGCAGCTTGGACTTCAGGAAACGGAAGTACGACGGGTAGTTCGCGACGCCGATGTGTTCGGTGAGACCGATCGAGGACACCGCGTCGAAGTGCGACTCGAGCACGTCGCGGTAGTCGCCGTGGCGGACCTCGGCGAGGTCACCGAGCCCGTCGCGCTCGATGGCGGCACGCGCCCACTGTGCCTGCTCCCGCGACAGAGTCACCCCGACGGCTTTGACGCCGTGCCGCGCGGCGTAGCGCACCATTCCGCCCCAGCCGCAGCCGACGTCGAGCAGTCGATCACCCGGCTTGAGCCGCAGCTTCTCGAAGACCAGGCGGTACTTGTTCTCCTGCGCCTCCTCCAGGGTGGCGTCCGGGTGCGGGTAGCACGCGCAGGTGTAGGTCATCGACGGGCCGAGCACCCATTCGTAGAAGGTGTTCGAGACGTCGTAATGGTGGTGGATCGCATCGGCATCACGGGTCTTGCTGTGCCGCAGACCTTCTGCGATCCGCCGCCAGCGTGGCAGCGCCTCCTGGGGCGGCGGCGCGATCGGCTTGAGGTGCTCGATCCCGATCGAGCGCACCACGTTGGCCAGCACCCGCGCCGGCGGCCGCTTGTACTCCAGCCGCTCCGTCAGCGCGTTGAGCAGGTCGTAGGGATCGCCCGGATGCACACCGGCCAGCCGCAGGTCGCCCGCGACATAGGCGCGCGCCAGGCCGAGATCGCCGGGAGCGGTTGCGAGATAAGTGGTTCCGCGCGGCGACAGAAGGTCCAGGCCGAGGGTGGCATCCTCGGGTCCGGCGCTGCTGCCGTCATAGGCGGTGAACTTCAGCGGCCTGCGGCCCCCGGCGAAGATCTCCAGGACTTCGGCCAGGGTGAGCTTGCGATCACCGGGCAGGGCCGGATCGTTCGCGCCGGTGTGGGACCTGGTCCGAAAAGTGGTCATTGCCTCCGCACCGCCTTCGCATACAGATCGAGGAAACGGGAGTCTGGGTCATAGGTCTTCTTCACTGTCTTGTATATCTCCCCTCCGTACAGCGAATCGAACTCCTCCGGCGAGTAGAACGCATCGGAGTACAGCGATTTGTGACCCTCGAGCTCGCTCACCCTGCGTTCGATCAACTTGTTGGTGTGCCCCTCCTCGGGGCCGACCGGCACCGAGGACCAGAAGCCCACGTTGACGTAGGTGCGGTGCGGCCGGATCGGGTACAGCGGCCAGTCCCGGTCGCCGCGCAAGCGCAACGGGCACAACCAGATCGGTTCGATGGGCACGTTGTCGAGGAACCACTGCAGAAACTCGACCGTCCGCTCGATCGGGACCTCGATGTCCTGGACCACCCGCTCGCGCGGCGGCCGCCCGTGCCGCTTCTCGATGCGATCGGCGATGCCGTAACGCTGGTCGTAGCCGATCAGCTTCCAGTAGACGCTGCTGCGCCGGTAGCGGCGCGGCCACCAGCGGCGGATGCGCGGATTCTGCGCGCCGAATGCCCTTGAGCACCAGAACCAGTCGGTGTCCCAGCGCCACAGGTAGTCGTGGGTGGTGAGCCGGTCGTGCTTCTCGGCGCCGTCGTCGGGCGAGTCATGCTGGATCGAGCGGTAGAAGATGTCCTGGCCGGTGTAGTCGCTGACCGGTCCCGGCGTGGCCGAGCGCTGCCCGACACACAGGTAACTCTCGCCTGCGCTGAACACCACGCCGTCGAGGTAGTCCACGGTTTCGCCGTTCCAGCCGCCGGTTTCGGCGATGCGCTCCATCGCGTCCAGCAGGCCCGACAGCGAGTGGAACCGGACATGGCGCAATCTCACGTATGGCTGGACAGGCTCCAGCTCGATCGTGAGGCGGACCGAATACCCGAGCGTGCCATAGGAATTCGGGAACGCCCGGAAGAGGTCGGGATTCTCGTCGGGGGAGGCGCGCACGACGTCGCCGGTGCCGGTCAGAATGTCCATCTCCAGCACCGACTCGTGGGGCAGGCCGTTGCGGAACGACGCCGACTCGATCCCGAGGCCGGTCACCGCCCCGCCCAGCGTGATCGTCTTGAGCTGCGGCACGACCAGCGGCGACAACCCGTGCGGCAGCGTCGCGGCGACCAGGTCCTCGTAGGTACACATACCGGCCACGTCCGCGGTGCCCGCGTCCGGGTCGACGGCGATGACGTGCGTCAGCCCCGAGGTGTCCAGTCCTTTGGCGCTGTTCTTCGCCCGCGCGCGGAACAGGTTGGACGTGGGTTTGGCGAGTCGGACTGTGGCATCAGGCGGGATCGCGCGGTAACTGGTCAACAACCGCTGCACGCCGTCGGCGTGAGCGGCCCGTGCGTCATTCGAGGCAACAGGCACAGATATACGCTAGACCGAGGTCGTCACCGATGCGACCGCACTGAACTTCTGTGATCCCAACTGACAAGGAGTTAGCACTGATGGGACAGGTCAGCGCGTCAAGCACGGTCCTGATCGACGCCGATCCGGCGACGGTGCTGGGCGCCGTCGCAGACTACGAGGCCATGCGGCCCAAGATCCTCTCCGAGCACTACAGCGGTTACCGGGTGCTCGAAGGGGGGCAGGGTGCGGGCACCGTGGCCGAGTGGAAACTTCAGGCCACCAAGTCCCGCTCGCGCACGGTCAAGGCCGACGTCGACGTCGCGGGCCGCACTGTCATCGAGAAGGACGCCAACTCGTCCATGGTGACGAACTGGACCGTCGCCCCCGCCGGGCCCGGGTCCTCGGTCACGCTCAAGACGTCCTGGCAGGGCGCGGGCGGGGTCGGCGGGTTCTTCGAGAAGCTGTTCGCCCCGATCGGGCTGCGCAGGATCCAGGCCGAGGTGCTCGGCAACCTCAAGCGTGAGGTCGAGGGCACCCTCGGTGTCGAGGGCGCCCAGGGCTGAGCCCGCCCGTCAGCGCTGGGTGCTCAGGAACGCCACGATGCCGCGCACGACGGCGTCGGCGTAGCGCTGCCGTCCCTCCGGAGACTTCATCAGCGCCGAGTCGACCGGGTTCTTCATGTTGCCCAGCTCCACGAGGATGGACGGGAACTGCGCGAGGTTGAGTCCGGCGATGTCGGCGCGCGGATTCAGGCCCTGCTGGCCGATGTAGGTGGCGGGCGGGATGCCGGAGCCGGCGAGGTGGTCGCGCATCACCTTCGCGAACTGCACCGACGGGCCCGCCTGCGCGGCGTTCAACGGCGGTGACGAGTAGAGGACGTGGAAGCCGCGCCCGGTGGGCGGGCCGCCGTCGGCGTGGATGGAGACCACCGCGTTCGGGCTCAGCGCGTTGGCCATCGCGGCACGCTGGTCGACGCACGGGCCGAGTCCGGTGTCGTCGCCGCGGGACATCGCGGTGCGCACCCCGAGGGCGTGCAGCGCCTGCCGGATTCGCAGCGTGGTATCCCAGGCGAACGTGTGCTCGGCGAACCCGTCCTCGGTGGAGGTGCCGCTGGCCTGGCAGTCCTTCGTCCCACCGCGGCCGGTGGGCACCTGCCTGCTGATCGAGGCGTCGTTGGAACCGTTGTGGCCAGGGTCGAGGAACACGATCTTGCCCGCGACGTTGGTGGGGGCGGCCTGGGCAGGGGCGGCGGGCAGGGTGGCGACGAGCATCGCGGCCACCGCGGCGGCCCCGACACGCAGGATTGCAGGCACGGGCACGGCGACACGGTAGCCCCGGTGCCGACTACGCTGAAAGTCCGAAGTGCCGCTTGTGGACGAGCGCAACCAAGTCGATACCGATACGCAATCTGCACACCGAACACGTACGAAGAGGAACCAGTCATGCAGCCCGGTGGCCAACCCGACATGTCAGCCCTTCTCGCCCAGGCCCAGCAGGTGCAGCAGCAGCTGATGGAAGCGCAGGAGGCGCTCGCCGCTGCCGAGGTACAGGGCCAGGCCGGTGGCGGGCTGGTGCAGGTCACCATGCGCGGCAGCGGCGAGGTGGTCGCGGTGCGCATCGACCCCAAGGTCGTCGACCCCTCCGATGTGGAGACACTGCAGGACCTCGTCGTGGGCGCCATCGCCGACGCCGCCAAGCAGGTCACCATGCTGGCCCACGACAGGCTGGGTCCGTTGGCCGGCGGTATGGGCGGCCTCGGCTTGCCGGGGATGTGACTTCTTGTTCGAAGGACCGGTCCAGGATCTGATCGACGAGCTGGGCAAACTGCCCGGTATCGGGCCCAAGAGCGCCCAGCGGATCGCGTTTCACCTGCTGTCGGTGGAACCTCCCGACATCGATCGACTGACCGCGGTGCTGAACCGGGTCCGCGACGGCGTGACGTTCTGCGCGGTCTGCGGAAACGTCAGCGACGAGGAGCGCTGCCGGATCTGCGGCGACTCACGCCGGGACGCGTCGCTGATCTGCGTCGTCGAGGAACCCAAGGATGTCCAGGCCGTCGAGCGCACCCGGGAGTTCCGGGGCCGTTACCACGTGCTCGGCGGCGCGCTGGACCCGTTGTCGGGCATCGGGCCCGATCAGCTGCGCATCCGCGAACTGCTCAACAGGATCGGTGAACGGGTGGACGGCGTCGAGGTGGCCGAGGTCATCATCGCCACCGATCCGAACACCGAGGGCGAGGCGACCGCCACGTACCTGGTGCGGATGCTGCGCGATATCCCGGGGCTGAGCGTGACGCGGATCGCGTCGGGGCTGCCGATGGGCGGTGACCTGGAGTTCGCCGACGAGCTGACGCTGGGTCGGGCGCTGGCCGGCCGCCGCGCGATGGCCTGATTCGGGGCGCGCCCCAGTCCCAGTCCCACGCGTCACAGGTATCTGCGAATTGCAGGGGTCTTCTCGCACTTTCGCTGAGAAAAGCGGATAGCTGTGGCTGGTGAGGTTGGCTGTCTCGGGGTGGCGGGGCTGGTGGTCCCACCCGTCACAGGTATCTGCGAATTGCAGGGGTCTTCTCGCACTTTCGCTGAGAAAAGCGGATAGCTGGGACTGGTGAGGTTCGGCAACGGTTCGGTGCCGGGCGTTGTCGGTGGGACTTGGCACGATGCCCGGCATGGGCGAAGTCATCCTGGGTGGGGAAGCCGTCAGAGCCGGTGTGGTGACCCGGCACGAGCTCGCACGCTGGTACACCCCGCTGTACCGCGGAGTCTTCGTCCGCAAGGGCGTCGAGGTCTCGTTGCGCGACCGAGCGGTCGGGGCGTGGCTGACGACTGGGCGCAAAGGGGTGATCGCTGGTCTGGCCGCGGCCGCGCTGCACGGAGCGCCGTGGATCGACACCGACATTCCGATCGAGGTGGCCGGCGTGAAGAGCCGCCCGCAACCGGGCCTGACCACCCGCACCGACACGCTCGCCGACGACGAGATCGTCCGCCGCGCAGGGCTTCCCGTCACGTCGCGGATCAGGACGGCCTTCGATCTCGGGCGTCTGCTGGAGCGCCGGCAGGCGCTGGCCCGGCTGGATGCGCTGATGTGGAACCAGGAGTTCTCGCGCGACGCCGTCGCCGAGCTGGCCGACCGGCGGCCACGGGCGCGCGGGGTCGCGCAGTTGCGTGACCTGCTGCCGCTGGTCGACGGTGGTGCCGCCTCGCCCCAGGAGAGCATGCTGCGACTGTGGTTGCTGGACTGTGGATTTCCCCGTCCGGAGACGCAGATCCCGGTCCTGGACGGATCGCGGCCAGTGGCGTTCCTGGACATGGGCTGGCGGGAGTACGGGGTCGCGGTCGAGTACGACGGCGATCACCACCGCACGAAGCGCGCGCAGTACGTCAAGGACATCGCGCGGCTGCGGATGCTCGAAGAACTCGACTGGATCGTGATCCGCGTGATCGCCGAGGATCGGCCGTCGCAGTGGCTGGCCAGAACCGAGGCGGCACTGAGAAGTCGCGGTTGTCAGCTCGACGCGACCGACATACAGAGGTTCGTCAGGACGCTGGCCGCCTGAGGAGTCTCACACCCGCCGTGGGGCTGCCAGGCGTTCCCGACGCAACTGATTGACCTCCGGAAGGTCAAGCGACGCAAGCGGTCCGACTACCTTGGCGAGCAGGTGGTCGGCCAGCTCGGGGTTGCGGGCCAGGCAGCAGCCGTGCAGGTAGGTGGCGACGATGCTGCCCTGCACGGCTCCGTCGAAGCCGTCACCGGCCCGGTTGCCGGCGCCCTTGGTCACCGACCCGAGCGGCCGCGCCGCGGCACCCAGAACCGTTCCGCCGCGGTGGTTCTCGAACCCGGTCAGCGAATCGGTGAGCCCGTCGATCAGCGGCGTCGCGGCCACCTCGCCGATCGTGCGTTCGGTCTGTGGTGACGTGGTCACGTCCAGTACACCCACCCCCTCGACGCGTTCCCCCGCCGAGGTCTCGTACCAGTGGCCCAGCACCTGGATCGCCGCGCAGATCGCCAGCACCGGTGCGCCGCGCGAAACTGCCTGCTGGAGACCGGGATAACGAATCAGATGCTTGGTGGCCAGCCGCTGCGCGTAGTCCTCGGCGCCACCGAGGGTGTAGAGGTCCAGCTCGGCGGGCACCGGATCGTCCAGCGTGATCTCGACGATCTCGGCGGCGATTCCCCGCAGCCGCAGCCGTTGTCGCAGCACCACCGAGTTGCCGCCGTCGCCGTAGGTGCCCATCACGTCGGGCAGCACCAGCCCGATCCGGACCGCGGACTCGCTCACTTCGGCAACCGCCTGTTCAGTTGCAGGAACGCGGTGTAGTTCGCGAGCACCTCGACGTGCCCGGGCGGGCACGACGCGATCGCGGCCAGCGTGTTGTGCACCAGCGTGTGTTCCACCCCGGCGTACCCCAATCGCACGGCGAGGTCGGTGCCGCGCTCGCCGGCGGCCACCACAGGCACCGAATCGAAATGCTCGAAGCGCACGTCCCACAGCCACGACAGGTCCTCGCCGTCGGGGACCTGACCGTTGACCGCGATGACGACTCCTGCGGCGTCCCGGTCCACCATCGACAGCGCCTCCTGCCAGCCCGCCGGATTCTTCGCCAGCAGGATCCGGGCGGTGTGCGCGCCGATCTGCACCGTGCGGTAGCGGCCCGCGACCTCCTCGACCGCGGACACCGCGGCCACCGCGGCGGCCGGGTCCGCGCCGAGGGTCACCGCGGCGGCGACGGCCTGGGTCGCGTTGCCGCGGTTCACGGTACCCGGCAGCGTCAGCGACATCGGCAGCGACAACCCGTCGGGCCCGTGAACATGGGTGTCGTCGAACCACCAGTCGGGGTCGGGGCGTTTGAAGTCACATCCGGTCGAGTACCAGTCGGTCCCCTGCCGGACGATGATCTCGCCGGAGCGCGGGCAGCTGACCGAGTCGCTGGCCCAGCCGCTGCCTGCGGCCACCCACACCACCCGCGGGCTGTCGTAGGCCGCGGACGTCATCAGCACGTCGTCGCAGTTGGCCACGACCACCGTCGACGGATGCCGGGCCAGGCCGGCTCGCAGCGTGCGTTCGATGTGGTTGATCTCACCGACCCGGTCGAGCTGATCGCGCGACAGATTGAGCAATATGGTCACCGCGGCCGGCACTGCATCCAAGACGTGCGGGACGTGCATCTCGTCCACTTCGAGCGCGGCCAGCGGGGCGTCGGGGGCCGCGGCGAGCGCGGCGACGAGCCCGGCATCCATGTTGGCGCCCTCGGCGTTGGTGGCCACCGGGCCGACCGTGGCCAGCGCGGCAGCCGTCATCCGCGTGGTCGTCGACTTGCCATTCGTGCCGGTCACGACGACAGTGCGCCGTCCCCGTCCCAACTGGCCGAGGATCGACTTGTCCAGCGTCATCGCGACCAGACCGCCGATCATCGCGCCGGCGCCGCGGCCGGTGACGCGGGACGCCCAGCGTGCGCTCGCTCCGGCGGCGAGCGCGATACGTCCGCGTGGGGTGATGACCATCCCCGGCAGTTTAGAAGAGCCGCCGACACGCGGGGTGATGGAGCAGGGCTTGTCAGGGCCGCATGCCATCCTCGGAGGGTGAGTTCAACCGCCGGAAGTCGCTGGGGTAGACCCGCCGACGAGGTCGGCGCGGGCTGGGCCGTGGTCGATGTCGAGACCTCAGGTTTCCGCCCGGGACAGGCGCGCATCGTCAGCGTCGCGGCACTGGCGCTCAGCGACGACGGCAACGTCGAGAAGAGCCTCTACAGCCTCCTCGATCCCGGTGTCGACCCCGGCCCGACCCACGTGCACGGGCTGACCGCCGAGATGCTCGCCGGCCAGCCCACCTTCGGCGATGTCGTCGGTGATCTGTGCGAGCTGTTGCGGGGGCGCACGCTGGTCGCCCACAACGTCGGATTCGACTACTCGTTCCTGACCGCCGAGGCCGAGATGGTGCACGCCGAGCTACCCGTGGACACCGTGATGTGCACCGTCGAGCTGGCCCGCCGGCTTCAGCTCGGGCTGGACAACCTGCGGCTGGAGACGCTGGCCGCGCACTGGGGCGTCACCCAGATGAACCCTCATGACGCGCTCGACGACGCGATGGTGCTGGCCCAGATCCTCAAGCCCGTGCTGGTGCGCGCCCAGGAGCGGCGCAAGTGGCTCCCGGTGCATCCGGTCGGGCGGCGCACCTGGCCCAACGGCCGGGTCACCCACGACGAGTTCCGTCCGCTCAAGGCACTCGCGGCGCGGATGCCGTGCGCCTACGCCAACCCGGGCCGCTTCTCGCCGGACCGTCCGCTGGTGCAGGGCATGAGGATCGCACTGTCGGCCGAGGTCGGCCACACCCATGAGGAACTCGTCGAGCGGATTCTGCACGCGGGCCTCGCCTACACCGAGGCCGTCGACACGCACACCTCGCTGGTGGTCTGCGACGACCCCGCCCCCGAACAGGGCAAGGGCTACCAGGCCGGCGAGCTCGCCGTCCCGCTGCTGGGCAGTGCCGACTTCGTCGCGCGACTGGACGCGGTGATCGGCGGCGCGACGATCGAGGAGTTCACCGAACCACCGCCGGCCGGGGACCAGTTCAGCCTGTTCTGAGGCCGTTGTGCCGGGCCCGCCACCGGCGCGGCGACTCGCCGTGCGCCCGGCGGAACACGCGGGTGAAGTAGCCGGGGTCGACGATGCCGACCCGTCGCGCGACCTCCTGGACGCCGAGGTCGGTGCTCGCCAGCAGCGAGCGCGCCTCGGCCATCCGGCGTTCGGTGATCCAGTCGCCCACCGTGCGTCCGGTCCGGCGGCGCACCACAGTCGTCAGGTGGCCCGGGGACATCCCGCACTCGCGGGCCACGTCGCGCAGTGACACCTGCTGGTCGATGCGCTGCTCGATGACCTCGAACACCTTGGCCAACAACGGCTCTCCGCCGCGCTTCAGGTCGCCGACGACATCGTCGGCCAACCGGGCCAGATCGATCAGCAGCACCGTCAGGTGCGCCAGTGCGGCCTGCCGGTACCCGTCGCGGCGCTCGGTGAGTTCGGTGTCGATCGCCGCGACGGTGGACTCCCAGAACGCGCGGCGGTGCGCGGGGACGGTCAGGCGCAGCACGCCGTCGTGTCCGGTGTGCAGGAACGGAAACAGCAGCGGGTGGGCCCGCCAGGCCGGCCACGGCGCACGGGCGCTCCCACCGAGGGCGGCGGGGTCGAAGAACAGCGCGACCGCGCCGGCCGGGTCACCGAGCAGGTCGGGGTCCACCGTGGCGCCCGCGGCGACGACGTCGACTGCACCGGCCGCGCCGTGATGGACCAGGACCGGGAAATCGTGGATGTGTCGGCCGAGCCGCACCGGCGTGGTCCGGTCGAACCGGATCAGCGACACAGGAGGGGCGGCCGACTCGCTCGGGTACGCATAGATCGGCACTCCGTCGCGGCGGCCTGCGAATCGGGACATCTCGCCCATCAACCAAAGATAGTCCCGGTGTGGCCGATGATCACACCACATTCCTTGCTGCCGAACAGCAACGATGAACATCATGACGAAGAATCATCCGAAGTCGGTGACCCGGACGTGGGGCAACGCGCACGACTATCTTCCGGCAGCCGGCCGTGACTTCCTGCTGCCCGGCTATGACGTGATGGTCCGGGTGCTCGGGATGGGGCCGGTGTACGACGAGCTGATCGGCCAGGCCGAACTCCGCGACGCCCTCGACATCCTTGAGATCGGCTGCGGCACCGGCAATCTCACCCACCGAGCAGCGCAGGCGGCGCCGGCGGCCAGGGTGACCGGCACGGACCCCGACCCGCGGGCGCTCACCAGGGCCCGGCGTAAAGGCGGCGGGCGGATCCGATGGGAGCACGCCTACGCCCAGCGACTGCCGTTCCCTGACTGCGCCTTCGACCGGGTGCTGTCGTCGATGATGCTGCACCACCTCGAGGACGAGGCGAAAGCCGCGGCGCTGAGCGAGGTTTTCCGGGTGCTTCGGCCCGGTGGCCGTCTTCACGTCGTCGACGTGGGCGGGAGCGGCCACCCGGGCGGCGTCCTGACCAGGGTGACCGGACACGATCACGGGAGCGCTGCCACCGGCCTGCCGGAACAGATGCGCGAGGCCGGCTTCGACTGCCGGGTGCTCGGCACGCGGCGTCTGCGGCTGGCCGGACCCGTCACCTTCTACCGGGCCACCAGGCTCAGGTGAGCGCCTTGGCCTTCAGCGATTCGAACTCGCGCTGGTCGATGGCCCCGGCGTCCAACAGCGCCTTGGCGTCGGCGATCTCCTGTGCGGGACTTCGTCCGGCGGCCTGGCGGATGTACGCGTCGGTCTGCTGTTTGGCCTCCAGCGCCTGCTCACGGGCCCGCTCGGCCATACCCTTACCGCGCGCGATCAGGTAGACCAGCGCGGTCAGGTACGGGAACACGATCAGGAAGACGACCCAGAGCGCCTTCACCCAGCCCGAGGTCGTGTGGTCACGCCAGAACAGGTCGACGAGGATGTTGAACAAAATCATCAGGTAGGCGATGAACGCGAAAATCACCAGCAGTGACCAGAAGTAATCCCAGAACGAATCCCACATGGCGCGCTCCTCTCGGCCGATGCACGCAGATCTGCGCAATCGTCAGTCAAGCACCTCGGCAGCACCCAGATCAGGGTCCAAAGACCCTTGACGTGTACTTCCGCGTGAGGCTCCGGCTCACTCTCCGTTGGTGGTGAGCCGGCGCAGCTGCGCGGTGGCCACCGACAGCACCGCCAGATCCGGGTTCTCCGTGTGCCGGAAGTCGTGCAGGGTGCGGCGGGCCCGCTCGATCCGGGGCCGGTTGTGCGATTCGAACTCCTCGACGATGTCGACGTTGTCGGTATGCGGGCCGACCAGGCGGTACACGTCGAGCGCCAGCTCGCGCAGGGACCGGTAGAGGTCCTCACGTAACGCCAACCGCGCCAGGGCGTTCCACCGTCCGTCCCGTGGCAGCTCCGAGACCGCCAGCAGCAGGGTGTCGACACCGAGATGCGCGGACAACTCGAAGTAGATGTGCGCGAGCCTGGTCGCATCCTCGTTGTGCGCGCACGCCATGTCATTGATGTCCAGAAGACTGTAGGCGTAGAGCGATTCACCGATCCTGCAGGCGACGTCGATCGGCACCCCCTGCGCGACGTACCCCTCCTGGATCGCGAGGGCGGTGGCGCGTTCGCTGCCGCGGAGCATCTCGCTGAGTTTGCCGCGCAGCGTCGTCACCGCCTGGAAGCGGGCCACCTCGTCCTCGATCGCCAGAGGCTGCGGCCTGTTGGACAGGAACCAGCGGGCCGCACGGTCGAGTAGTCGCCTGCCTTCGATGACCAGTTCGTCGGTCAGCGCCGGGGACAGGCGCGCGGCGTGGATGTCGTGCCACAGCGCGTCGAGTTCGAAGACCTCCGACGCGATGGCATGCGCGCGCACGACCTCGGCGCTGGTGGCACCGGTCTCCTCGGCGAGCCGGAACGCGAACGTCAAGCCCGAGGTGGCCAGCACGTGGTTGGTCACCGCGGTGGCGATGATCTCCCGCCGCAACGGGTGCTCGGTCAGTTGTGCACCCATCCGCCGGCGCAACGTGGCCGGGAAGTAACGGTGCAATGCGGCGGTGAAATAGGGATCGTCGAATCCTTCACAGTCCAGCAGGTCGGCTTTGAGGGCGAGTTTGGTCTGCGCCATCAACGTCGCGAGCTGCGGCCTGGTCAGCCCGTCTCCGCATTTGATCAGGTCGGCGAATTCTGCTGCGCTGGGCAGGTGTTCGCGCTCGCGGTGGAGTCCGCGGTCGCGCTCCAGGGCGGACGTCATCCGGGCGTGCACCGAGACCATCTGGGCGGCGTTGCGGCGGGCGTCGCGCAGCAGACGGTTGTGCGCGAGATTGTTGGCCAGGACGTGCGCGGCGACCTCGTCGGTCATCTCGGCCAGCAGTGCGTTACGGGTGGAGTCCGGATGGCGGCCCGCGAGGAGGATCTTCAGGTTGACCTCGTGGTCCGAGCAGTCCACGCCCGCCGCATTGTCGATGGCATCGGTGTTGAGGTGCCCACCGCGACGGGCGAATTCGATGCGGCCGCGCGGGGACACCCCGAGGTTGCCGCCCTCGACGATGACCCGGGCGCGGACGTCGCGGGCGTCGACTCGTACGCCGTCGTTGACCTTGTCGCCGACGTCGGCGTGCTGCTCGTCAGCGGCTTTGATGTAGGTGCCGATCCCGCCGTTGAACAGCAGATCGACTGGCGCGCAGAGAATATGGGCGATGAGCTCGTTCGGGGTGATCCCCGCCGGCGCGTCGTCCATACCCAGAGCGCGGCGCATCTGCGCGGAGACCGGGATCGTCTTGGCGGTGCGCGGCCAGACGCCACCGCCGGTGCTGATCACCGCGTGGTCGTAGTCGGCCCAGGTCGAGCGCGGCAGAGCGAACAGGCGCTCGCGTTCGCGCCGGGCGGGCTCGGCCGCCGGATCCGGGTCGACGAAGATGTGGCGGTGGTCGAACGCGGCGACCAGTCTGATGCCGCGCCGCAGCAGCATGCCGTTGCCGAACACGTCGCCGCTCATGTCTCCGATACCCACCACGCGGAATTCGTCTCGGGCGGAGTCGATTCCGAGCTCCTCAAGGTGGCAATCGCCGCTGACCCAGGCGCCGCGGGCGGTGATGCCCATGGCCTTGTGGTCGTAACCGGCAGACCCGCCGGAGGCGAATGCGTCGCCCAGCCAGTACCCGCGGTCGAGCGCGACCGCGTTGGCCAGGTCGGAGAACGTGGCGGTGCCCTTGTCCGCCGCCACCACCAGGTACGGATCCGCCCCGTCGTGGCACACCACCCCTTCGGGTGCGGGATCGGTGTCGCCGGCGGCGTTGTCGACGACGTCGAGCAGAGCGGACACGAACTGCTTGTAGCAGCGCATGCCGTCGGTGCGCGATGGGGACGGTGACTTCACGACGAAGACGCCCTTGGCGCCGGCGGGCACGATCATCGCGTTCTTCACCGCCTGGGCCTTGACCAGTCCGAGGACTTCGGTGCGGTAGTCGTCGTGACGGTCGGACCAGCGCAGGCCACCGCGGGCCACCAGGCCGTAGCGCAGGTGCAGGCCTTCGAATTCCGGTGAGTAGACGAAGATCTCGGACAGCGGCCGAGGGTGGGGCAGCTCGTCGATGTGTGGTGCGTCCAGCTTGTGCACCAGGTAGGGGGCGTTGGGGCCCAGCGTCTCGGGGGCGAACGCATTGGTGCGTACGGTCGAGTTCACCAGGTTGCGGTACGTGCGCAGGATGCGGTCGGCGTCGATGTGCAACAACCGGTCGATCTCGGTGGTGAGCCGCTCGTCGGCGGCGGCGATGCCGGCTGCCCGGGCCGAGCTGCGACCGGCGGCGACACCGCCGCCGAACCGGGCCTCGAACAACGCCATCACCGCCGTGGTGGCCTCGGGATGGTCCAGCAGCACCTGCTGAATTCGGTTCTGCCCGTATGGCAGTGGCAGCTGTCGCAGGTATCGGCTGTAGCTCCGCAGGACCGCGACCTGGCGCCAGTCGAGCCCGGCGGTGGGGATCAGCACGTTGAACCGGTCGGCCTCGGCGCGGCCGGACCAGATCGCGCGGAACGTCTCGCAGATCTGGTCGTCGGCCTGCGCCCAGTCCTGGGCGAACCCCCGCGCCCCGGCGGTGTCCGGGTCCAGGAAGAGTTCATAGAGGTGGCACAGCGTTCCGTCGGGGCGCGCCCAGGTGGTGGTGTGCTCGTTGATGACCTCGAGGTCCATGCTCTGCAGCGCGGGCAGCATCCGGCGCAGCGGCACCGGCTGAGCCGACGCCAGAACGAACCGCAGCGGACTGTGTGACTCGGGTGGCTCGGGATTCTCGTGGCGCACACCCACGACGATCGCGACACCTGCCAACGAGTTCAGCCCTTCGGCGTTGAAGAACGAAACTGGGGACGACACCGATTCCTCCTGCTCAGGCCACGCTGCCCGTTATCGGGCAGCGTGGCTATGAGTCTGGAGGGTGCACACGCCTCATTGGTCGAGCACTACGTCAACAGACCGGACATACCGGTGACACTGTGTAACGGCGCAGCGTTACTGGCGGGCCGCCCGGTTGACGGCGGAGACCACGGCACGCAGGGATGCGGTGGTGATCGACGTCGCGATGCCGACACCCCACACGATCTTGCCGTCGATCTCGGCCTCGACGTAGGCCGCCGCCTGGGCTTCCTCGCCCGCCGACATCGCGTGCTCGGAGTAGTCCAGCACGTTGACCCGAATGCCCAGCGCGCCTAACGCATCACAGAACGCGGCCAGCGGACCGTTGCCGGCGCCGACGATCTCGCGTTCCTCGCCGTTGATCTTGACCACTGCGGTGATGCTGTCGGTGCCGCCGTCGACCTCGGCCGCGTCCACCTTCTGCCGCATCCGCTCCAGCGGGGTCACCGGCGCCAGGTACTCCTCGTGGAACGCGTCCCACATCTCCTTGGGCGACACCTCGCCGCCCTCGCCGTCGGTGATTTTCTGAATGGCCTGGCTGAACTCGATCTGCAGCCGCCTCGGCAGCGCCAGACCGTGGTCGGCCTTCATGATGTAGGCGACGCCGCCCTTGCCCGACTGCGAGTTCACCCGGATCACGGCCTCGTAGGTGCGGCCGACGTCCTTCGGGTCGATCGGCAGGTACGGCACCTGCCACAGGATGTCGTCGACATCCGAATCTGCTTCGTCCGCCGCGACTTTCATCGCGTCCAGGCCCTTGTTGATGGCGTCCTGATGGCTGCCGGAGAACGCGGTGTAGACCAGATCGCCACCGTAGGGGTGCCGTTCGTGCACCGGCAGCTGGTTGCAGTACTCGACGGTGCGGCGGATCTCGTCGATGTTGGAGAAGTCGATCTGCGGGTCCACGCCGCGGGAGAACAGGTTCAGCCCCAACGTCACCAGGCACACGTTGCCGGTGCGCTCGCCGTTGCCGAACAGGCAGCCCTCGATGCGGTCCGCGCCCGCGGCGTAGCCCAGTTCGGCTGCGGCGACGGCGGTTCCGCGGTCGTTGTGTGGGTGCAGGCTCAGGATGATCGAGTCCCGCGGGGACAGATGCCGGTGCATCCACTCGATCGAGTCGGCGTAGACGTTCGGGGTGGCCATCTCCACGGTGGCCGGCAGGTTGATGATCAGCGGCGCCTCGGGTGTCGGGGCGATCACCTCGGCCACGGCGTTGCACACCTCGACGGCGTACTCCAGTTCGGTGCCGGTGTAGGACTCGGGGGAGTACTCGAAGCGCCACAGCGTGTCCGGGTACTTCGCGGCCTCCTCGACGCACATCCGCGCGCCGTCGGTGGCGATCTTCTTCACCGCGTCGCGGTCGGCGCGGAACACCACGCGGCGCTGCAGGATCGAGGTCGAGTTGTAGAAGTGCACGATCGCGCGGGGCGCGCCCTCACAGGCCTTGAAGGTGCGCTCGATCAGCTCGGGGCGGCACTGGGTCAGCACCTGGATGGTGACGTCGTCGGGGATAGCACCGTCTTCGATGATCTCGCGGACGAAGTCGAAGTCGGTCTGGCTTGCCGACGGGAAGCCGACCTCGATCTCCTTGTAGCCCATCCGCACCAGCAGGTCGAACATGCGGCGCTTGCGGGCCGGGCTCATCGGGTCGATCAGCGCCTGGTTGCCGTCGCGCAGGTCCACCGCCGCCCACAGGGGCGCGGTGGTGATGACCTTGTCGGGCCAGGTGCGGTCGGGCAGCCGGATCGGCTCGACCTCGTCGTCGAAACTGCGGTAGCGATCAACCGGCATCGAGGAGCCACGCTGGGTGTTCCAGGAGGGCTGGCCGGGATGGGGTGCACCGGCGGGGGTGCTGATGGTGCGTACCGAGCTGAAGGCATCGGTGCTCGGGTTGAAGTTCTCAGTCATTTCGGTGCTCCGGGTTTATGGGGGATATCAGACCGGCGCATCGCGAAACACCCGCGACGGGAGGCCGGTCTGGATCAGACCCCGTCGCGGCGTCCGAGAAGGAGCACCCGCTGCACGCGAGCCACTGTACTCCGCATGGTCCACGGGCCAAAACGCGAGTTCGTCACATCCGAGAGTGCGCAGAGATCGCGTCCAGCACCCGTGACGCGACCTGAGCGCACTCTCGGTGAGAGGAGCGCGTCACACCTGGGCGTCGGGGAACGCGATCACCGACAGGAAGCGGATCGGGACCTCGACCAGGTCGACCGGGCCGTGGGCGCCCTCGCCGTCGATCTGCAGCGAGTCGCCGGGGTGCAGCCGGTACACCGACCGGCTGTGGCTGTAGTCCATGACGCCTTCGAGCATGTAGATGAACTCGGTGCCGGGGTGCTGGAACAGCGGATAGGTCTGGCTCTTCTCCGACAGCGTCACCTCGAGGCATTCCAGCCGCTTGTGCTCGCCGCGCAGTGAACCGAGCAGCTGGTACTCGTGGCCCTCACGGGTGCCCTCCCGCACGATGCGCGCACCGGTGCCCGCCTTGACGAACGCAGCCGGGCGTTCGACGTCGGCGCCGCGGAACAGGCTGGTCACCGGCACATCGAAGCCCTTGGCCAGCAGTGCGAGGGTGGACAGGCTGCACGAGGTCTGGGCGTTCTCGATCTTGCTCATCATGGCCTTGGAGATGCCGACCCGCGCGGCGGTCTCGGCGACGGTCAGGCCCTGCTGTTGGCGCAGCAGTCGCACATTGCGGCCGATCGCTGATTCGATCTCCAGCTCCTCGACCGGCGCCGCAGGGTCGCGGTCCCGGGCGGTGCCCGAGGTGTTGCGCAGCAGCGGGCCGTGGTCGGCCGAATCTTCTGGGAGGGCCACGGTCTCTGTCTAGCGCATCTGTCCGGCGCCGACGTAGGGGTAGGGGGTCTTGAGCGGATCGCCCTCGGCGAACCGGGACCACCGGAAGTCCGCGGCCGGGATGCGGGAGTCGCTGCTGTGGCCGTCGACGACGAGGTCGGCGACCAGCCGGCCGACCGCCGGGCAGATCTTGAAACCGTGCCCGCTGAAGCCGGCCGCGACGATCAGCCCGTCCAGCGGCGCGGCGGAGATGATCGGGTTCCAGTCCGGGGTGACGTCGTAGCAGCCGGCGTAGCTGCCGCGGATCGCCGCGTCGGGGAAGCCGGGGAAGCGGGCGCCGACCTTCTCGACGGTCACGTCGACGAAGTCGTCGGTGGCCCGGTTCAGGTAGTCGTCCGGGTCCGCCGGCTCGATCGCGTCGTACCCGGGCAGGTCGCTGTTGCCGAACAGGATCTCCCCGCCGACCTCGGGCCGCACGTACTGCAGCGACACCAGATCGGAGAACACCGGCACCGGGCCGGTCGGGACGCCGGGGTCGATCATCACGATCTGTTCGCGGATCACCTTGATCGGCACGTCCAGGCCGTACGGCGCGAGGAACGGGCGGGTCCAGGCGCCGGTGGCGACGACGACGGTGCCGGCCGAGATCTCTGCGCCGTCGGCCGTGCGCACCCCGGTCACCCGGTCGCCGTCGACGAGCAGTTGCGTCACCGTGGTGCCCTGCCGCACCCGCACCCCGGCCGCGCGCGCCGACGTGGCGAACGCCTGCGCGGTCTGATACGCGTCGCCGTACCCGCCGCGGCGCTCCCAGCCGAACGCCGCGAACGGCGTCAGGTCGGCGAACGGCCACAGCTTCGCGACCTCGCTCTTGTCCATCTCCTCGGTGTCCACCCCGACGGCCCGTTGGGCGGCAAGGCTTTTGCGGAGCGCGTCGACGTTCTGCTCGCCGACGCCGACGACGTAGCCGGTCTGGCGGAACCCGATGTCGAGCGCCGGGTCGCCGAGAAGTTCCGGCGCGTTCTCGAACACTTCGAGGCCGTCGGCGGCCATCGCGGCCAGTGAACTCACCCCGTAGTGGCACCGGATGATGCCGCTGGACTTGCCGGTCATCCCGGACCCGACCGTGTTCCGTTCGGCCACAACGACATCGGTGACGCCACGGCGGCTCAGTGCCCACGCCGCGGCCGCACCTTCCAGCCCGCCGCCGACGATGACGACATCGGCGGTCGCATCCGTCACCAGCTGCCGCCTCGACCCGGGATCCAGTCCGTGCCCGCCAGCGGAATCCTGGCCATCGCCGCGGCCTCGATGCTGACCGCGACCAGGTCGTCGGGCTCCAGGTGGCAGACATGGGACTTGCCGCAGGCACGGGCGATGGTCTGGGCCTCCATCGTCAGCACCCGCAGGTAGTTGGCCAGCCGGTGCCCGCCGGCGACCGGGTCGAAGCGCGCCGCCAGCTCCGGGTCCTGGGTGCTGATCCCCGCGGGATCCCTGCCGTCCTGGAAGTCGTCGAAGAACCCCGCTGCGCTGCCCAGCTTCTCGTACTCGGCGGCGTAACGCGGATGGTTGTCGCCGAGCGCGATCAGCGCCGCGGTGCCGATCGCGACCGCGTCGGCGCCCAACGCCAGCGCCTTGGCCACATCCGCGCCGTTGCGGATGCCACCGGACACGATCAACTGCACTCCTTTTCTTCCCGTCGCTCCGCTCGCCCCGGTCCGGTGAACGCCCAGTTCTTGCAAGGCCTGCACCGCCTGCGGGATCGCGGCCAGCGTCGGGATCCCCACGTGCTCGATGAACACCTCCTGGGTGGCCGCCGTACCGCCCTGCATGCCGTCGACCACCACGACATCGGCGCCGGCGTGCACGGCGAGCTTGACGTCGTAGTAGGTGCGGGTGGCGCCGACCTTCACATAGATCGGCTTTTCCCAGTCGGTGATCTCGCGCAGCTCGTTGATCTTGATGGTCAGATCGTCGGGCCCGGTCCAGTCGGGATGGCGGCACGCCGAGCGCTGGTCGATGCCCTGCGGCAGGGTGCGCATCCCGGCGACACGCTCGGAGATTTTCTGTCCCAGCAGCATTCCGCCGCCACCGGGTTTGGCGCCCTGCCCGAGCACCACTTCGATGGCGTCGGCCTTGCGCAGGTCGTCCGGGTTCATCCCGTACCGCGACGGCAGGTACTGGTAGACCAGGTACTTGCTCTGCCCGCGTTCCTCCGGGGTCATGCCGCCGTCACCGGTCGTGGTCGACGTGCCGACCTCGCTGGCCCCGCGGCCCAGTGCCTCCTTGGCCGGGCCGGACAGCGCGCCGAAGCTCATCCCGGCGATGGTGACCGGGATATCCAGGTGCAGAGGATGTTTGGCGAATCGGTCGCCGAGCACCACGTCGGTGGCGCAGCGTTCCCTGTAGCCCTCCAGGGGATAGCGCGACATCGACGCGCCGAGGAACAGCAGGTCGTCGAAGTGGGGGAGTGGCCGCTTGGCACCCCAGCCGCGGATGTCGTAGATGCCGGTGTCGGCGGCCCGCTGGATCGCCGCGATGGTGGCCCGGTCGAAGGTCGCCGATTCGCGCAGGCCCAGCCGCGCGCGGTCGTCAGGACTGTTGCTCATCAGTAGGCACCCGCATTGTCGACGTGGAAGTGATACAGCGATCGGGCCGACCCGTACCGGGTGTAGGCGGTGGTGTCGTCGCCCTCGAATCCCGCTGCCTTGAGCAGCATCGCGAGCTCTTCGTGGTGCTCGTCGCGCATCGGCTTGGCGATGCAGTCCGCACCGAGGGACGCGACGTCGCCGCGCACGTACAGCCGCGACTCATAGATGGAGTCGCCGAGCGCCTCGCCCGCGTCGCCGCGCACGACCAGCCGCCCGGCCTGGGCCATGAACGCGCTCATGTGCCCGACGTCGCCGCCGACGACGATGTCGACGCCCTTCATCGAGATGCCGCACCGAGCGGCGGCGTTGCCCTCGATCACCAGCAGCCCGCCGTGCGCGGTGGCCCCCGCCGACTGTGACGCATCGCCTTTGACCCACACCGAGCCGCTCATCATGTTCTCGGCCACCCCGGTTCCGGCGTTGCCGTCGATGATCACGTCGGCGTGCTGGTTCATGCCCGCGGCGTAGTAGCCGACGTGGCCGTCGACGGTGACGGTGACCGGCGCGTCGAGTCCGACAGCGACGTTGTGTGCCCCGGCCGGATACTCGATGCGGAAGTCGCCGGTCAGGTGCGGCGCGTGCAGTGCGGTGTTGACCTCGCGCAGCGGAGTCGTCCGCAGATCGAACGTCACCGGATCGGTCACCTGCTCCATGCGTACACCACCTCGGGTTCGGGTTCCCAGATCCGCGCCTGCTCGACGCCGGGAAGTGCTGCCAGCGCGCGGTATTCGCTGCCCATTGCGACCCAGTCGGCGGTCTCGGCGATCACCGCGGGCTTGCACGCGATCGCGTCGCGCACCACCGCGAACGAGTCGCGGTTGGAGACCAGCAGCGTGTAGAAGCCGTCGAAGGTGGCGCAGAGTTCCTTCAGCGCGCTCTCGACGTCGCGGCCCTCTGCCAGCAGCCGGGCGATGAAGCGGGCGCCCACCTCGGTGTCGTTCTCGCTGTCGAATGTGACGCCCGCGGCGCGCAGTTCGCGGCGGATGGTGGCGTGGTTGGCGAACGATCCGTTGTGCACCATGCACTGGCCGGGGCCGACCGCGTACGGGTGGCAGCCGGCCGGCGTCACCGCCGACTCGGTGGCCATCCGGGTGTGCCCGACGCCCTGCCAGCCCTGGGCTTTCGCGAGTTCCCAGCCCGCGGTGAGGTCACGCGGGTGTCCGACGCCCTTGAGTACCGCGACGTCCGGGCCGAACCCGGCGACCAGCGCGTCGGGGTAGGCCGAGCGCACCGCCGTCAGCAGGACCTCGGAGGCGACGTCCGCGGACAGCACGTGGCTGCCCCCGACGGCGACGCCCGCGACGTCACTTCCCAGTGCGGCGGCCACTGCCGCGGCGACCTGGTCGGCGTCCTCGGCGCGGCCGGTGCCGAGGTCGGCCACCGACACGCAGCCGGCCCCGGCCGGCGACCAGGCGGGGTTGCCGTAGACCGCGACCCCGGCCGAGTCGCTGCCGCGATCACCCATCTCGCAGAGCATCCCGGTCAGCAGTTCGCCGAGCCGGGGATAGAGCTCGGGCGTCCGCAGATGCAACCCGACGATCCCGCACATGGCGCAATCCCTTTCGTGTGGAGGTGGATTCGGCTCAGAAGGCCGTGAGGTACTGGTCGAGCTCCCACGCGCTGACCGAGCTGTGGTAAGCGAAGAACTCCTCGCGTTTGACGCGCGCGAAGTACTCCGCGACCCCGGGGCCTGCGGTGTCGAGCACGCCGGTCACCAGGGGGTCGGTCTCGAAATCCTCGATCGCGTGCAGCAGGGTGGGCGGAAGCGTCCTGGTGCTGACGCCCTGCCCGACGGCGCCGGGGTCGGTGCTGCGTTTGATGCCGTCGATTCCCGCGCCGAGCGCGGCGGCGATCGCCAGATAGGGGTTGGCCGAGCCGTCCCCGCCGCGCATCTCGATTCGGTCGGAGTCCGGGACGCGGATGTAGTGGGTGCGGTCGTTGCCGCCGTAGGTGGGCAGCCGGGGCGCCCAGGACGCCCCCGAGGACGTCGACACCGCGCCGGTGCGCTTGTAGGAGTTCACCGTCGGGGCGACCACGGCCTGCAGCGCGCAGGCATGTTCGAGGATGCCGCCGATGAACCCGTAGGCGGTGTCGGACAGGCCGAGGCCCCGGCTGTCCTCCTCGGCGGGAAACACCGGGGTGCCCCCGCTGGTCAGCGACAGGTGGAAGTGCAGGCCGCTGCCGGTCTTGTCGCCGAACGGTTTCGGCATGAAGGTGGCGATCATGCCGCGCTCGGCGGCGATCATCGACAGCAGGTAGCGCAGCGTGATCACCCGGTCGGCGGTGGTCAACGCGTCGGCGAACTCGAAGTTCTGCTCGAACTGGCCGTTGCCGTCCTCGTGGTCGTTGGCGTAGTTGGACCAGCCCAGCTGATTCATCGCGGTCGACACCGCGGTCAGGTGGTCGTACATGCGGGTGACGCCGCGGGCGTCGTAGCAGGGCTGGGCGGCGGTGTCGGCGGTGTCGGCGACCGCGATGCCGCCATCGGCGTTGCGGGACAACAGGAAATACTCGACCTCGGCCCCCACCCACGGCTCGAACCCGGCGTCCGAGCAGCGCTGGATCAGGGACTTGAGGATGACCCGCGGCGCATACGGCCACGGTTGTCCGTTGACGTGCGGGTCGCAGTGCACGAGCGCCAGGCCGTCCTTGACGAACGGGATCGGGGTGAACGACTCCGGATCGGGGATGGCCATCAGGTCCGGGTCCTTGGGTTCCTGGCCCATCGCGCCGACCGCATAGCCGGCGAAGCCGACGCCGTCGGTCGCCAGCAGGTCGACGGCCTCGACCGGCACCAGCTTGGCGCACGGCTTGCCACGCAGGTCGACGAACAACGCGAGGATGAACTTGGTGCCGGATTGCTCGGCCAGAGTTGCCAGGTCAGAAGCCATTTCCCGTCCTTGTCTCTTGATGTGAATCAAAGTATCACGCAGGGAAACCCACCGCACGGCGAGCGGCCGGTGCAGGCGCGTACACCTGCACCGGCCGGCCCCTCGGTCAGGCAGGCTGAATTTCGTAGGACGCCTCGCGGTGGAACGCCGCGTCGATGCCCTTCTCCTCGTCGTCGGGCGAAATGCGAATGCCGACAGTCTTTTTCAGTACGAAGGCGATCGCGAACGCGACGGCGAACGAGTACGCCATCACCGCGGCCGCGGCGACCGCCTGCTTGCCCAGCTGATCGATGCCGCCGCCGTAGAACAGGCCGTTGGTGGCGTTCGGCATGGTCTCGCTGGCGAGCAGCCCGATCAGCAGCGTGCCGATGATCCCGCCGACCAGGTGCACGCCGACGACGTCGAGCGAGTCGTCGTAGCCGAAGCGCTCTTTGAGGCCGACCGCGTACACGCAGACCGCGCCGGCGACGGCGCCGAGGATGATCGCGCCGACCGGGGTGACCGCGCCGCAGGCCGGGGTGATCGCCACCAGACCGGTGATCGCCCCGGAGGCCGCCCCTACCCCGGTCACGTGCCCGTCCTTGAACCGCTCCACGGCGATCCAGGCCAGCGTCGCGGCGCATGTCGCGACGAACGTCGTCACCATCACGATCGCCGCCGAGTTGCCCGCCGACAACGCGGAGCCGCCGTTGAACGCATACCAGCCGGCCCACAGCAGCCCGGCGCCGAGCAGGGTCAGCGGCACGTTGTGCGGCTTGCGCAGCTGGCCGAAGTTCCGCGACTTGCCCAGCACGATCGCCACCGCGAGCGCGGCGGCGCCGGCGTTGATGTGCACCGCGGTGCCGCCGGCGAAGTCCAGTGCGCCCAGCCGGTTGGCGATCCAGCCGCCGACCGAGTCCTCGGTGACCACGCCGTCGAACGCGAACACCCAGTGCGCGACCGGGAAGTAGACGAGCACCGCCCACAGCGCCGCGAACCCCATCCACGCGCCGAACTTCATCCGGTCGGCGACCGCCCCGGAGATCAGCGCGACGGTGATCGCGGCGAACAACGCCTGGAACAGTGAGAACAGGCTGACCGGCAGCCCGGCCACGGTCGTCATGGGTTCGGTCAGGTTCGTCATCCCGGCGAACTCGGTGAAGCTGCCGACGAAGCCGCCGTAGCTCGTGCCGAATGTCATCGAGAAGCCGAACAGCACCCACAGCACGCCCACCAGGGCTGCGGCGCCGAACGTCATCATCATCATGTTGGTCGAGCTCTTCACCGACACCATGCCGCCGTAGAACAACGCGAGGCCGGGGATCATCAGCGTGAGGCCGATGATGCAGCAGAGCATGAACGCGGTCGTCCCGGTATCCATAGACGTCCTCCTGCGAGTGTGCGGCTCCTGCGTGGAGCCGATCACTGACAGTTACTGCCGCTCCTGTTAACTGGACGGTCGCGCCGCGTTGCGTCGGCGTAACCAGCTCCTGGCAGCTGCCTGTGAGGCCGGCGCCTCACCTGCCGGGCAGGTCGTCCCAGTTCAGCACGATGTCGGGCAGGGGCAGGCGGTGCCGGGGCAGCCGGTCCCGCTCGGCGATCTCCGGGGCCGTCGACGCAGGGTCGGCAAGGTGACCGGCGGCGATCACGATCAGCGGCCGCAGGGTCGGCGCCAGCCCGAAGGTCTCGGCCGCGCCGGTCACGTCGAATCCGGCCATCGGGTGGGCGATCAGGCCGCGGGAGACCGCCTCGACGGTGACGTTGGCCATAGCCGCGCCGGCATCGACCGCGGCGTAGCGTTGGGTTTTCTCGTCGTCGCCGTCGTCGGCGCAGACCAGGATCAGCGCGCCGGCGGCCGTCGCATAGGCGTTGCCGCGCCGCAGCAGCGCGGCGATCGCGGTGAACGCCGCATCCGCGCGCACCCCCACCACGAACCGCACCGGTTGACGTCGTCCCCACGTCGGAGCCCATCGCGCGGCCTCCAGCAGCGCGAGCAGATCCTCGCGGGACAGGGCGGCATCCGGGTCGAACGCGCGGGGGCTCCAGCGCTGGGCGATCGGGGGGTGAATCGGGACCGAGGTGTCGGCCGACCGATCGGCGGGCACGGCGGGCACACCCGGCACGCTACCGGCGGGAGAAACCACGTGCGCACTACCTCTATCCTTTATGGGATCTCTCCCCGCTTTCGAAAGGTCCTGCAGTGGCGCTCGTCGTACAGAAATACGGCGGATCCTCGGTGTCCGACGCCGAGCGGATCCGCCGTGTGGCCGAGCGGATCGTCGAGACCAAGAAGGCGGGCCACGACGTCGTCGTGGTCGTCTCGGCGATGGGCGACACCACCGACGAGTTGCTGGACCTGGCCAAGCAGGTGTCGCCGGCGCCGCCGGCGCGCGAGCTGGACATGCTGCTCACCGCAGGTGAGCGCATCTCCAACGCGCTGGTCGCGATGGCGATCGAGTCCCTCGGCGCCGAGGCTCGCTCGTTCACCGGATCGCAGGCCGGTGTCATCACCACCGGTATCCACGGCAACGCCAAGATCATCGACGTCAACCCGGGCCGGCTGCGGGCCGCGCTGGACGAAGGCAAGATCGTGCTGGTCGCGGGCTTCCAGGGCGTCAGCCAGGACACCAAGGACGTCACCACGCTGGGCCGCGGCGGGTCGGACACCACGGCGGTCGCGGTGGCCGCGGCGCTGAACGCCGACGTGTGCGAGATCTACACCGACGTCGACGGCATCTTCACCGCCGATCCGCGCATCGTGTCCAACGCCCGCCGCCTCGACACCGTCTCCTTCGAGGAGATGCTGGAGATGGCCGCCGCCGGAGCCAAGGTGCTGATGCTGCGCTGTGTCGAGTACGCGCGCCGGTACAACCTGCCCATTCACGTCCGGTCGTCGTACACCGACAGGCCGGGCACGCTCGTCAAAGGATCGATGGAGGACATCCCGATGGAAGACGCCATCCTCACCGGAGTTGCACACGACCGCGGCGAGGCGAAGGTGACGGTCGTCGGGCTGCCCGACGTGCCGGGCTACGCCGCGCGGGTGTTCCGCGCACTGGCCGATGTCGACGTCAACATCGACATGGTGCTGCAGAACATCTCGAAGGTCGAAGACGGCAAGACCGACATCACGTTCACCTGCTCCCGCGAGAGCGGACCGGGTGCGGTGGAGAAGCTCACCGCGCTGCAGGACGAGATCGGCTTCACCCGCGTGCTCTACGACGACCTCATCGGCAAGGTGTCGCTGATCGGCGCCGGGATGCGGTCGCACCCGGGTGTGACGGCGACGTTCTGTGAGGCGCTGGCCAAGGCGGGCATCAACATCGACCTGATCTCCACCTCCGAGATCCGGATCTCGGTGCTGATCAAGGACACCGAGCTCGACCGGGCGGTCGCGGCGCTGCACGAGGCGTTCGGCCTCGGCGGAGCGGAAGAGGCAGTCGTGTACGCGGGGACAGGCCGGTAACGATGGGGCGAGCGAAGCGGCGGGAAAGATAGATGGGGCGAGCGAAGCGACGGGAAAGATAGATGGTCAACATCGGTGTGGTCGGGGCGACCGGCCAGGTCGGCCAGGTGATGCGGAACCTGTTGGCCGAGCGCGATTTCCCGGCTGACGAGGTGCGGTTCTTCGCCTCCGCGCGGTCGGCGGGCAAGAAGCTGGAGTTCCGGGGCCGGGAGATCGAGGTCGAGGACGCCTCGACCGCCGATCCGTCCGGGCTGGACATTGCGCTGTTCTCGGCCGGCGCGACGATGTCGCGGGTGCAGGCGCCGCGGTTCGCCGCGGCCGGTGCGGTCGTCGTCGACAACTCGTCGGCGTGGCGCAAGGACCCCGATGTTCCGCTGGTGGTCTCCGAGGTGAACTTCGAGCGGGATGCCGGAATTCGGCCCAAGGGCATCATCGCCAACCCGAACTGCACGACCATGGCCGCTATGCCCGTGCTCAAGCCGCTGCACGAGGAGGCCGGGCTGACACGGCTGATCGTCTCGAGCTACCAGGCGGTTTCCGGTAGTGGCCTGGCCGGGGTGGAAGAGCTCGCCACCCAGGTGCGTGCCGTCATCGACGGAGCCGAGCAACTGGTGCACGACGGCTCGGCGCTGCAGTTCCCGGCGCCGAACAAGTACGTCGCACCGATCGCGTTCAACGTCGTCCCGCTGGCCGGCTCGCTCGTCGACGACGGGTCCGGGGAGACCGACGAGGACCAGAAGCTGCGCAACGAGAGCCGCAAGATCCTGGGCATCCCCGACCTGCTGGTGTCGGGCACCTGCGTGCGCGTGCCGGTCTTCACCGGGCACTCGCTGTCGATCAACGCCGAGTTCGCCGAACCGCTGTCGGTGGCGCGGGCCACCGAGATTCTGCGTGAGGCGCCGGGGGTGAGCCTGGTGGATGTACCGACGCCGCTGGCCGCCGCGGGTGCCGACGACTCGCTGGTCGGCCGGATCCGCCAGGACCCGGGCGTGCCGGACGGGCGCGGTCTCGCACTGTTCGTCTCGGGCGACAACCTTCGAAAGGGTGCGGCGCTCAACACGATCCAGATCGCCGAGCTGCTGGCCGCCCAGTTGTAAGTGTTCCGCCGAAATTGCATTCCACGCGCGATAATCGCGATTCTGGCCGCGTGGAATGCGAGTTCGGCGGGGGGTGTGGCGAGTGCGACGCCGGTGGAGCTGCCTCCGCTGCAACCCGGCCAAGTGCTGCGGGTCGGCCCGGTGGCCGGCACGGGCACCCCGACCGCGGACTACGGCATCGGGGCGACCGACCTCTGTGAGTTCATGTCGTTCCCGAGCGGGATCCTGCAGGTCTGCGGTGACAGCTTCGCCGGACAGGGCGTCGGCTTCGGGGGCTGGTACTCGCCGGTCGCGCTGCACGTGGTCGGGGATTCGCTGGAGGACGCCGGCGGGGTCCGCTACGACGGCGTGACAGGTGTCTCGGCGCCGCTGCTGGCCGA
Organism: Mycolicibacterium vaccae NBRC 14118 = CIP 105934; assembly: GCF_001552715.1. Classification (GTDB taxonomy): domain Bacteria; phylum Actinomycetota; class Actinomycetes; order Mycobacteriales; family Mycobacteriaceae; genus Mycobacterium; species Mycobacterium vaccae. Next base: position 28,810 of record NZ_BCRS01000025.1, read on the forward strand.
CGCCGCACCACCGGGTACCTCGCAGCTGCCCGCCGGCGTCATCGAGATCAACCGCGAGAACTGGATGCTGGTGACCACCACCAGGGACCTGCGCCCCGAGAGCTCTCGGCTCGTCAAAGCGGTTGCCGGGCAGGCCAATTGGCAGACCATTCCGGGGTCGGTCCGGGACGCGGGGTATGCGGACGGGCGGCAGTCGCAGATCAGCGGCTACTACGACCCGATCCCCACCGCCGAATCGCCCCGCGGCTGGGTGTACATCGTGGCCAACAATTTCGACCGCAGCGGACCCGTCGTGCTCTATCGGGCCACGCCGCAGTCGTTCACCGACCGGGCCACCTGGCAGGGGTGGACCGGGCACGGGTGGGGCGGTGAGCCGGCGCCGCTGTGGCCCGACCGGGTCGGTGAGATGAGCGTGCGCCAGATCGACGGGCAGACAGTGCTGTCGTACTTCAACGCCACCACCGGGAACATGGAGATCAGGGTGGCCAACGCACCGACGCAGCTGGGCACCGCACCGGTGACGACGGTGGTGGTCGCCGCGCCGTGGCCCGAACGCGTCGAGGATCTGCCGCCGCCGCAGGACAATCGGCTGGCCCAGCCCTACGGCGGCTATCTCTCGCCGCGCTCCACCCCGGACGCGGTGCGCGTGTTCGTCAGCCAGTGGAACACCACACCTCGCGGCGGCGCCCCGTACCGGGTGATCCAGTTCGCGGTGAACCCGATCAAGCCCTGGTGAGTCCCGCCCAATCTGAAGTAGTTCGCGAACCTCGGGCCGAAAATCGCCATCTACTTCAGTCTCGGCGGATGCGGGCCCGCTCAGACGGTCAGACGCGGATCTCGTTGGCGTGCAACGCCAGCCAGTCGCGGAAGGACAGTAGCTCGGGATTGAGCTCCCGTACGGCGGCCAGGTCCCGTGCTCCGGCGAAGTCCGCGGAGTTCTCCGCGTAGTACTGGAACATGTTGCCCATCTCCACCGCGCCCGGGAAGCCCTGCGCGCGGAAGTCGTCCCAGGAGGCCGGGCGGTAGGACACCGGCTCGCCGAGCGCGTCGCCCAGCGCGGCGGCGTACTGCTCCCCGGTCAGGTGGTCGCCGGCGATACTGACTGTGCTGCCGACGAATTCGTCGCCCCGGCGGAAGATTCCCAACGCCGCCTTCCCGATGTCGCCGACCGCGATGGTCGACAGCCGCTGATCGGCCATCGGCAGCGTCAAGGCCAGCCGGCCCTCCGAGTCCCGTGTCGGCCCCATCGCGCCCGTGAAGCCCTCGAAGAACATCGTGGTGCGCAGGAACGTCGTCGGCGCGCCGTGCTCGGTGAAGAAGCTGTCCGCCTCGGCCTTCGCGTCGAAATGCGGGACCTTGTAACGTCCGTCGACGTCGGGCACCCGGTCGGTGTCGCCGAAGTGGTCCCGGGTGTCCTCCAGGGTGGACCAGACGACGTGTGCCACGCCCGCCTGCTTTGCCGCCGCGGCGGCGTTGCGTGCCTGGTCCAGTTCCCGCTCGGCCGCGGTCCGGTCGTCCGACGGTTGCGCCCGAGCCCAGTAGTTGGTCACGACGAAGGCGCCGTGTGCGCCGTCGAATGCGTCGCGCAGGCCGGCGACGTCGTCCAGGTCGGCCTCCACGACGTCCGCGCCGGCGGCCGCGAGCGCGCGGGCCCGGTCCGACGACGCGCTTCGTGTCAGCGCACGTACCGCGAACGTTCCGGCGGGGTCGGCCAGGAGGGCCTCGGCCAGCCCGCCGCCTTGGGCTCCGGTGGCGCCCACCACTGCGATCGTCTTCCTGTCGGTCATGTTGCTCCGCTCCTCTTTAGGTTGATGTATCAACCCGTCCCACGGTAGGCGTGCTGGGTTGATGCGTCAACCAACGGGTAGGGTTTTGCGGCATGGCGGAAATGGCGGGCCTCACCGAGGACGAGTTGCGGGCATGGCGAAGCTTCACCGACATGCGCCACCTGCTGGAGCGTCATCTGGCCGCCCACCTGCAGCGGGAGTTCGGGCTGTCGGAGTCCGACTTCGAGATCCTGGTGAATCTGTCCGAGGCGCCTTCGGACCGGTTGCGCTCGTCCGAGCTGGCGGGCACGACCCAGTGGGAGAAGAGCCGGCTGTCCCATCACCTCGGCCGGATGGAGAAACGCGGGCTGATCCGGCGGGAGGCGTCGCAGGGCCGTTACCCCGATGTCGTCCTCACTCCGGCAGGCCGAAAGGCCGTCGAAGCGGCCGCCCCGGCGAACGCGGCGCGGGTCCGGGAACTGTTCGTCGACGTGCTCGGCCCGGAACGCCTGGCCGCGCTGGGGGAGGCCTCCCGCGACGTCATGGCCGCGCTCACCACCCACATCGCCGAGAACTGCACTCTCGCACCAAGCACATAGCTGATTCACAGCGTGCGCCTAACGCACACAGGGGATCAGCGCGAAGGATCGCCGGCATGACAGAAACCACGCCTGCAGAACACGAAGCCACCACCGCACCGATCCCGCAGCCGGTGTACGCCCACCGGCCGCCGAGCCGTCTCAACAAGGCTGCCGCGTGGGTCGGCATCGTCGCCGGGTCGGTGTTCATCGTCGCGGTGATCTTCGGTTTCGGCGTCGTCGTCGGCAAGAGTCTCGACGGCGGCCCGCGCCACCAGCACCACGGCGGCTACGGCGTCGCGGGCCATGCCGGCCCGCCGATGTCGCCGATGGGTCCGCGCGGCGGATTCGACCGCGGGCCAGGCTTCCCCGGCCCGTTCGGCTCCGGCGGGCCGGCGCTCGAGATCCCGCGTGAAGGCGGCACACCTGCTCCCGCTCCCGCACGTCCCTGACGGATTTCGTTCTGGGGATGCTTTACGCATCCATCGGGTACCCCGGCACCGAAGGACGACGGCTCAGCCCGATGCCGTTCCTTGCCGAGGAGAAGACATGACCGACAAGTTCGCGACCACCGACGGCGGTGCGCCGTTCCCCAGCTTCGAGCACTCGTTGACCGTGGGATCCGACGGACCGATCCTGCTGCAGGACCATTACCTGATCGAGCAGATGGCCAACTTCAACCGGGAACGCATCCCGGAGCGGCAACCGCACGCCAAAGGTGGCGGGGCGTTCGGGCAGTTCGAGGTCACCCAGGACGTCTCGGCCTACACCAAGGCGACGTTCCTGCAGCCGGGGGCCAAGACCGAGATGGTCGCGAGATTCTCGACCGTGGCCGGTGAGCGCGGCAGCCCGGACACCTGGCGCGACCCCCGCGGCTTCTCGCTGAAGTTCTACACACCCGACGGCAATTTCGACATGGTCGGCAACAACACCCCGGTGTTCTTCGTCCGGGACCCGATGAAGTTCCAGAACTTCATCCGCAGTCAGAAACGGATGGCCGCCAACAATCTTCGCGATCACCACATGCAGTGGGACTTCTGGACGCTCTCGCCCGAGTCGGCGCACCAGGTGACCTGGCTGATGGGCGACCGCGGCATCCCGAAGACCTGGCGGAACATGAACGGCTACTCCAGCCACACCTACAGCTGGCTCAACGACGCCGACGAGATGTTCTGGGTGAAGTACCACTTCAAGACCGACCAGGGCATCGACTTCCTGACCCAGGAGGACGCCGACCGGCTGGCCGGCGAGGACGCCGACTACCACCAGCGCGACCTGTACAACTCGATCGAGGACGGCAACTTCCCGAGCTGGACGCTGCACGTGCAGCTCATGCCGTTCGAGGACGCGAAGACCTACCGGTTCAACCCGTTCGACCTGACCAAGGTCTGGCCGCACAGCGACTACCCGCTGCACGAGGTCGGCAGGATGACACTGAACCGCAACGTCGTGGACTACCACGCCCAGATCGAGCAGGCGGCGTTCGAACCGAACAACATCGTGCCCGGCACCGGGCTGAGCCCGGACAAGATGCTGCTGGCCCGCGGGTTCTCCTACGCCGACGCCCATCGCGCCCGACTCGGCGTGAACTACAAGCAGATTCCGGTCAACGAGCCCAAGACCGAGGTCCGCGCCTACAGCAAGGACGGCGCGATGCGCATCCGCAACGCCACCGACCCGGTGTACGCACCGAACTCGATGGGCGGGCCGGAGGCCGATCCGCGCCGGGCTTCCGAGGTGCACTGGGCCTCGGACGGCGACATGGTCCGCACGGCCTACGCGCTGCGCCCCGACGATGACGACTGGGGCCAGGCCGGCACCATGGTCCGTGAGGTGCTCGACGACGCCGCCCGGGAGCGGCTGGCGCACAACATCATCGGCCACGTGTCCGACGGGGTGAAGGAACCTGTGCTGTCCCGGGTGTTCGACTACTGGCGCAACGTCGACGCCGACCTGGGCAAGAAGGTCGAGGAGGGGGTGCGCGGCGGCTGACGCCACTCGGCCACTCCCGGTTCGGCTGGCATGATCGGGTGGATGAACATCGAAGTCGTCTACACCGCGGAGTCCACCGCGACCGGGGGTGGCCGCGACGGCCACGTGAAATCGACCGACGGCAAGCTCGATTTCGACACCCGTCCACCCAAGGAGATGGGTGGCAGTGGTGAGGGAGTCAATCCCGAGCTGCTGTTCTCGTCGGGGTACGCCGCCTGTTTCCTCGGTGCGCTGCAACTGGTCGCCAAGAACGAGAAGATCGCCCTCGACAACGCCAGCGGGATCACCGCCAGGGTGGGCATCGGCAAAGACCCCGAGGGCGGGTTCGGGCTGACGGTCGAGCTGATCGGCTACCTGCCCGGACTCGAGAAACAGGTCGCCGACGAGCTGATGGAAAAGGCACACGGCGTGTGCCCGTATTCGAAGGCCACGCGCGGCAACATCGATGTCAAGCTGCTGGCGAAGGTCTGACCGGATGCGTGCTGCAGTCGTGGCGGGGGCCGCGATGGTGGCGCTGGCGCTGGCCGCGCCGGCATCGGCGCGCCCGTCGGACCCCGGTGTCGTGAACTACGCGGTGATGAGCAAGGGTTCGGTCGGCAACATCGTCGGCGCCCGGTTCGGGTTCGAATCGGTCTACACCAACCCGTTCCAGGCGTTCTACGTGGACAACCCCGCGTGCAACAACTGGGCCGACATCGGCCTGCCCGAGGTGTACAACGATCCCGACCTGGCGGCGTTCAACGGCGCCGTCGCCCACGAGTCGCCCTCCGACATGGCACATTTCGTCAAACAGGCGGTCGGCGTGTTCGCCACCGGCGACGCCGCCGACCGCGCGTTCCACCGGGTGGTCGACCGGACGGTCGGCTGCAACGGCCAGACCACCGCCATGCACCTGGACAACTTCACCACCCAGGTGTGGACGTTCACCGGCGGCCCGGCCACCGCGACCGACGCGAACTGGGTCAAACAGGAGGCCGGCACCGACCGGCGCTGCTTCGTCACGACACGCCTGCGGGAGAACGTTCTACTGCAGGCCAAGGTCTGCCAGTCGGGCAACGGGGGCCCGGCGGTCGACGTGCTGGCCGGCGCGATGCAGAACACTTTGGGGCAATGATTTCGCCGTTACGTCACCGGGGCGTCACCGATTAATTCGCGCGACATTGTCGGTCGGCTCTGGATGATGGGTACAGACGCCGCGATCGTTCCACACCCGGAGGGGGGTGGCTGATGGCACGCACCATGGCATCCGATGATGTCGTCGAGCAGCCTTTGGATCCACTGAGCAGCGCGGAAGCGGCCGCGCACCACATCGTGGAGACCTGCCTGAAAGACGGGCCGGTCGGGCCGGTGGGCCTGGAGATCGAGGCGCACTGTTACGACCGGACCGATCCACGACGACGGCCCGGCTGGGAGGAGTTGACGGCGGTGATCGCCGCGGTGCCCCCGCTGCCCGGCGGCAGCGCGGTCACCGTCGAGCCCGGCGGCGCGGTGGAACTGTCGGGTCCGCCCGGTGCGGACGCGGCGACCGCGGTCGCGGCCATGGCCTCCGACCGTGCCGTGCTGCGGGAGGCGTTCGCGCGTGCCGGGCTCGGGCTGGTGTTGCTGGGCGCCGACCCGCTGCGCCCCGCCGAGCGCGTCAATCCCGGCGCGCGCTACTCCGCGATGGAGACGTTCTTCCGGGCCAGCGACACCGGTGCCGCCGGTGCGGCGATGATGACCGCGACGGCCTCGGTACAGGTCAACCTCGAGGCCGGGCCGAAGCCTGGGTGGGCCGACCGGGTCCGGCTGGCGCACGCCCTGGGACCCACGATGATTGCGATCGCGGCCAACTCGCCGATCCTGGGCAGCGACTTCACCGGGTGGCAGTCCACCCGGCAACTGGTGTGGAGCCGGCTGGACTCGGCCCGCTGCGGGCCGGTCCTCGGGGCCGCCGGCGACGATCCGGCCAGCGACTGGGCCGGCTATGCGCTGCGCGCGCCGGTCATGCTGGTGCACAACCCGGACCCGGAGCCGGTCACGCAGTGGGCCCCGTTCGCCGACTGGGCCGACGGGCGCGTGCTGCTCGGCGGCCGCAGGCCGACCGCCGCCGATCTCGACTATCACCTGACCACGCTGTTCCCGCCGGTGCGGCCGCGCGGCTTCCTCGAGGTGCGCTACCTCGACAGCGTTCCCGACGCGGTGTGGCCCGCGGTCGTGCACACGCTGACCACGCTGCTCGACGACCCGGCCGCCGCCGCCGTCGCCGGCGAGGCCACCGAACCGGTGGCCACCGCGTGGGACCGGGCCGCCCAGCTCGGCCTGCAGGACCCCAGCCTGCACCGCGCCGCGATCCGGTGTGTGCACGCCGCGGCCGAGCGGGTACCGGCCCCGCTCGAGGAATCGATGACGATGCTCGTACGTTCGGTGGAGCAGGGCCGCTGCCCGGCCGACGACTTCGCCGACCGGGTGGCGACCCACGGGATCGCGCCCGCGGTCACCGAACTGGCGCAAGGGGAGTTGTGACGACACGCGAGGAACTGGCCGAGGGGCTGAGCACGGCCAGGGACCGCACGCTGCGGCTGGTCGACTTCGACGACGCCGAGCTGCGGCGCCAGTACGACCCGCTGATGAGCCCGCTGGTCTGGGATCTCGCCCACGTCGGGCAGCAGGAGGAGTTCTGGCTGCTGCGCGGCGGCGACCCGAACCGGCCGGGTCTGCTCTCGGCGCAGGTGGACCAGTTGTACGACGCGTTCGTGCACTCCCGTGCCAGCCGCGTCGACCTGCCGCTGCTCCCGCCGACCGACGCGCGCAGCTACTGCGCCACCGTCCGCGGCAAGGTGCTCGACGCGCTGGACACACTGCCCGACGACCATCCCGACGCGTTCACGTTCGGGTTGGTGGTCAGCCACGAGAACCAGCACGGCGAGACCATGCTGCAAGCGCTGAACCTGCGCCCGGGTACGCCGCTGCTCGACCGCGGCGTGCCGCTGCCGCAGGGACGCCCCGGGGTGGCAGGCACCTCGGTGCTGGTCCCCGGCGGGGAGTTCACGCTCGGCGTGGACGCCGCGGCTGAACCGTACTCCCTGGACAACGAGCGCCCGGCGCACACCGTCGACGTGCCGTCCTTCCGCATCGGCCGCGTCCCGGTCACCAACGCGGAGTGGCAGCAGTTCATCGACGACGGCGGCTACCGCGAGCCGCGGTGGTGGTCCGGGCCGGGCTGGGAGCACCGTCTCAAGGCCGGCCTGACGGCACCGATGTTCTGGAACGCAGGCATCCGGACCCGCTTCGGGTACGTCGAGGACATCCCCGGCGACGAGCCCGTCCAGCACGTCACCTTCTACGAGGCCGAGGCGTACGCGGCCTGGGCCGGGGCGCGGCTGCCGACCGAGATCGAGTGGGAGAAGGCCTGCGCGTGGGATCCCACGACCGGCAGCAGGCGCCGCTACCCGTGGGGTGCGGCCGCACCGACCACCGACGTCGCGAACCTCGGCGGGGAGTCGCTGCGGCCGGCGCCCGTCGGGGCGTACCCGCACAGCGCGTCCGCATACGGCGCCGAGCAGATGCTCGGCGATGTGTGGGAGTGGACCACCTCGACGCTGCGCCCGTGGCCGGGCTTCACGCCGATGATCTACCAGCAGTACTCGCAGCCGTTCTTCGACGGCATCGCATCGGGTGAGTACCGGGTGCTGCGCGGCGGTTCGTGGGCGGTGGCTCCGGACATCCTGCGGCCCAGTTTCCGCAACTGGGACCATCCGATCCGCAGACAGATCTTCTCGGGCGTGCGCCTGGCCTGGGATGCCTGATGTGTAGACACCTGGCCTGGCTGGGCGCACCGGTCTCGGTCGCCTCGCTGGTCCTGGACCCGCCGTCGGGACTGCTGGTGCAGTCCTATGCGCCGCGCAGACAGAAGCACGGGTTGATGAACGCCGACGGCTGGGGCGTCGGCTTCTTCGACGGCGCGGCGGCCCGGCGCTGGCGCAGCGCCGCACCACTGTGGGGTGATGCGTCCTTCGCCTCCGTCGCGCCCGCGTTGCACAGCAGCTGTGTGGTGGCCGCGGTGCGCTCGGCCAGCGTCGGCATGCCCATCGAAGCGTCGGCTTCCGCGCCGTTCACCGACGGCACCTGGTTGCTGTCGCACAACGGGCTCGTCGACCGCGCGGTGCTGCCGGCGTCGCCGCACGCCGAGTCCACCAATGACAGTGCGCTTCTCGCGGCGCTGATCTTCGCCCGTGGGATGGACGCCCTCGGCGACACGGTCTCCGGCGTCGCCGCCGACGACCCGAATGCGCGCCTGAACATCTTGGCCGGCAACGGTTCCCGGCTGTTGGCCACCACCTGGGGGGACACGCTGTCGGTGCTGCGCCGCGCCGACGGCGTGGTGGTCGCCAGCGAACCCTACGACGACGACCCGACGTGGCAGGAAGTGCCGGACCGCCACCTCGTCGAGGTCGACGGCACAGATGTGCGGCTGACGCCGCTGAAAGGATCGTGATGGCTTCACCCTCCGTGTCGATCACCAACCACCTGGCCGCCGACGCCGCCGAGACGGCCCTGCGCCGCGACGTCCGTCACGGTCTCACGCAGACTCCGAAAAGCCTGCCGCCCAAATGGTTCTACGACTCGGTGGGCAGCGACCTGTTCGACCAGATCACCCGGCTGCCGGAGTATTACCCGACCCGCGCGGAAGCCCAGATCCTGCGTGCCCGCGCCGCCGAGATCGCCGAGGTGACCGGGGCCGACACCCTCGTCGAGCTGGGAAGCGGGACGTCGGAGAAGACTCGCACGCTGCTCGACGCGCTGCGTGACCGTGGTTCCCTGCGCCGTTTCGTGCCGTTCGACGTCGACCCGAGCGTGCTGCAGGACGCGGGCGCGGCGATCCAGGCCGAATACCCCGGCATCGAGATCGAGGCCGTCTGCGGCGATTTCGAGGAGCACCTGGGGCTGATCCCGGTTACCGGACGGCGTCTGGTGGCGTTCCTTGGTTCGACGATCGGCAACCTCACCCCAGGGCCGCGCGCACAGTTCCTCGCCTCGGTGGCCCAGCTCATGCAGCCCGGCGACACGCTGCTGCTCGGAACCGATCTGATCAAGGACACCCGCCGCCTGATCCGGGCCTACGACGACAGTGCCGGGGTCACCGCCCGGTTCAACCGCAACGTGCTGACCGTCGTGAACCGCGAACTGGGGGCCGATTTCGACGTCGACGCCTTCGCGCACGTCGCCCGGTGGAACGACGCCGAGGAGCGCATCGAGATGTGGCTGCGCTGCACCCGCGCGCAGCGGGTCCACATCGGCGCGCTGGATCTCGCCGTCGACTTCGACGACGGCGAGCAGATGCTCACCGAGGTGTCCTGCAAGTTCCGGCCGGCCGGGGTCGACGGCGAACTCGCTGCCGCCGGTTTGCGTCGAACACACTGGTGGACAGACGAAGCCGGCGACTTCGGACTGTCCCTCGCGGTCAAATGAGTCTGGCCGAACAGTGGCGCGCCGCGCGCCCGCCGATGGCCGGTGTGCACCTCGACAGCGCCGCCTGCTCCCGCCAGAGCCTGTCGGTGATCGATGCCACGGCCCGACACGCCCGCCACGAAGCCGAGGTCGGCGGCTACGTCGCTGCCGAGGCGGCTGTGCCCGCGCTCGACGCGGGCCGCGCGGCGGTGCGGACGCTGACCGGAATGCCCGACGCCACAGTATATTTCACCACCGGCGCGAACGACGCGCTGGACATCCTGCTCAGGGACTGGCCCGGGGAGCGCACCCTGGCCTGTCTGCCGGGCGAGTTCGGCCCCAGCCTCGCGGTGATGGCGCGCAACGGTTTTAGCGTCGAAACCCTCCCGGTCGACGAGTTCGGCAGGCTGGACGTCAACGCCGTCGGGGCAGCGCTGTCGTCCCATCGGCCCGCGCTCGTGCACTTCACCGTGCTGGCCAGCCACCGCGGCATCGTGCAACCCGTGCACGACATCGCGTCGGCCTGCCGGGGACACGGGATCCCGCTGATCGTGGACGCCGCCCAGGGCTTCGCGCACCTCGACCTCACCGGCATCGGTGCCGACGCGGTGTACGCGACGTCGCGCAAGTGGACGGCCGGGCCGCGCGGGGTCGGGGTGCTGGCCACCCGGCCGGGGCTGCTGTCAGAGGACACCGTCACCCGGCTCGGCCACGCCGAGACAAACGTCGGCCTCCGGGTGTCGTTCTCCGTCGCCGTGGGTGAACACCTGGCCGCCGGACCCGCCGCGGTGCAGGCGCGGTTGCGCGAGGTCGGTGCGCAGACGCGCACCGCGCTGGCCGACCTGCCCGGCTGGCGGGTGGTGGAACACGTCGACGAGCCCAGCGCCATCACCACCCTGGAGCCCACCGACGGCGCCGACCCGCTGACAGTACGCGCCCGTCTCATCGCCGAGCATCAGATCGTGACCACCTACCTGGGCGTGGAGCGCGCCCCGCGGGAGATGACCCACCCCGCGTTGCGGGTGTCCCCGCACGTCGACGTCACCGACGCCGACCTGGACCGGTTCGTGGAGGCACTGGCCACCGTCACACGCTGAGGCTGCTCGACCAGCGCCCAGCCGTCGGCCCGGCACACGTGTGTGGGCCGGGTCACATTGGGTTATCCCCGCTTCACCACGCGCGGAGGGACGACGACGATGACTGATGCCAAGGCCGACTCTGACAAGGCGCCCGGGGACAAGGCGCCCGGAAAGGCCAACCGGGACCGCACCCACTGGCTCTACATCCTGGTGATCGTCGCCGTCATCGCCGGGATCGTGCTCGGGCTGGTCGCCCCGGACGTGGCGTCCTCGCTGGGCGTGCTCGGCGAGTTGTTCGTCAAACTCATCAAGATGATGATCGTCCCGGTCATCTTCTGCACGGTCGTCATCGGTATCGGCAAGGTCCGTGCCGCCGCGTCGGTCGGCAAGGTCGGCGGGCTGGCGATCTCCTACTTCCTGGTCATGTCGACCGTCGCGCTCGCGATAGGTCTGGTCGTCGGCAACCTGATCAGCCCCGGCACCGGGCTGAACGTGCCCAACGATCCGAGCAAGGGTGTCGAACTCGCCGGTGAAGCCGAATCCTCCGGCGGCACAATGGACTTCATTGCCAACATCATCCCCTCGACGCTGTTCTCGGCGGTCACCGAGGGCAACGTGTTGCAGGCTCTGTTCGTCGCACTGCTGGTCGGGTTCGGCATCCAGGGCATGGGCCAGACCGGAGAGGGGCTGCTGCGCGGCATCGAGGCCCTCCAGAGGCTGGTGTTCCGCATCCTGATCGGGGTGCTGTGGCTGGCGCCGATCGGGGCGTTCGGCGCGATCGCGGAAGTGGTGGGCGACACCGGCTTCGACGCGGTCATCCAACTCGGCGTGCTGATGGCGGCGTTCTACACCACCTGCGTGATCTTCATCTTCGGGGTCCTCGGCGCGCTGCTGTGGACGGTGTGCCGGGTCTCGATCTTCAAACTGGTGCGTTACCTGGCGCGGGAGTACCTGCTGATCGTCGCCACGTCGTCGTCGGAATCGGCCCTGCCGCGGCTGATCGCGAAGATGGAGCACGCCGGTGTGTCACCGGCGACCGTCGGCATCGTGGTGCCTACGGGCTACTCGTTCAACCTGGACGGGACCGCCATCTACCTGACCATGGCCTCGCTGTTCATCGCCGACGCGCTGGGCGACCCGCTGTCGATCCCCGAACAGATCGGCCTGCTGGCGTTCATGATCATCGCGTCCAAGGGGGCCGCGGGGGTCAGCGGCGCCGGGCTGGCCACCCTGGCCGCCGGACTGCAGAGCCACCGGCCCGAACTGCTCGACGGGGTCGGCATCATCGTCGGCATCGACCGCTTCATGTCCGAGGCGCGGGCGCTGACCAACTTCTCGGGCAACTCCGTGGCCACGCTGCTCGTCGGGACCTGGACCGGCACGGTGGACAGCCAACGGCTCAACGAGGTGCTCGACGGCGACCGCCCGTTCGACGAGGCCACGATGCTCGACGACGACGAGGACGGCGCCCCACCGGAGCGGGCGCCGGCGCGCAGCGCCAACCCCCCGACCGGGTAACCGCTAGCTATCCTTGTGCGCGGACAGCAGGAACGCCTGCATCCGCATCCGGCCACGGTCGTCGAGCATGTCCAGCGGCGGGGGCGGCATGCCGGGCAATTTTGGCACGTTGGTGTGGATCAGCGCGGGCCGGATGTCGTCGATCGTCCAGTACCGCGAAACCACCTCCCGCAGTTCGAGTTCGGTCACCTCGTTGGGGCCGCCCTCCATCTCGGCCGGGAACGCGCCCTTGGCGAAGACGAGCACGAAATAGCCGGCGCCCGGCGCGGCGGCCCGGTGCACCGACCGCAGGTAGGCGTCGCGGGACTCCACCGGAATCGAATGAAACAGCGTGCTGTCCACGACGGAGGAGAACCGGCCGTCAAAGCCGGTGAGCGCGGTGATGTCGGCGGCGACGAACGACGCCCGTTGCGACAACCCGCGCTCGGCGGCCGCCGCGGTCGCCGCGGAGATCGCCGTCGGGCTGATGTCGACACCGGTCACGGTGTAACCGTCGGCGGCCAGCGCCAGTGACATTTCGGCATGCCCGCAACCCGCGTCGAGCACGTCGCTGCGGAACCTGCCGTCGCGCCACAACGCGGCCAGTTCCGGTTGAGGTTCGCCGATGTTCCACGGCGGCTCACCCTCGAAGTCGCCCTCACCCCGGTAGACACCGTCCCAGTCCATCACCTCGGCCATGGCAGCCACGCTACCCGCGCGCCGGTCTAGCGAACTCGAACGCCAAGAGAATCGCCAACCTGGCAACGAATGAGGTGGTGTCTGGTGCTGGGGCCGCGGGGTGTCCAGGCCGGGAAACTGACACTTGTTAGCCAAGGAGACAGGCCAATGCGATCCCGATCGGAATCAGTTCAGCGGAATTCCCGTCGGTCCTGGTGTCGTGACTGCTAACCTGCCGGTCTGTGAGCAGCGAACTCGCACAGGGGGAGACACAGCCGTCGACGGCGGCCGAGGAGATCGTGGTCGGGCGCCGACGCCTCACCGGCAAGCGCGCCGCGCTCGCGCTGGTGGCCGGGATGCTCGCCGTGCCTCTCATCCCGGCGTTTCTGCTATCCGGATCGGACGACCCGGCCCCAGCCGTAGACGGTGAGACCGTCGAGGTGGCAACGGAGTCCGGCGAAGTCATCTCCACGGTGCCGCCGGACGGCTGGGAGGTCGCCTCGGTGCCCGGCGGGGCGGTGTGGCAGTCCGGGGACGCCTTCGTCCGCATCGAGGCGCACGACCTGGACGGCCGCGACGTGGAAACGGTAGGGGAGCGCCTCATGCAGATCGACCGGAGGCGGGGCTTCTCACCCGCCTACGACGGAGGTCAGGCGCAGTCGGGCGACGGCCGGCTGACCGGGGAGACCTGCGTCGTCACCGCGGCGGGCATGTCCGGCGCCTGCGCGGTGATCGCCGACGACGAGGTGGTGGTGCTGGTGCAGACCCTCGGAGACGTCGAGACTCCCGCACTGCCGCTGCAGGATCTGCTCGCCGCGATCGGCAGGGCCGACCGATGACCGCACTGCCCATGCGCCCAGAGGTGGTGTACCGGCCCTACAACGCGGTGTTCTGGGTGTGGATCGGCGCCATGGTGCTCGGCACATGGCGGCTGCTGTCCGGCTCGGGGGCGGCGTTCGCCGAAACCAGTCAGACCCACATCGCGCTCGCTCCGGTCTGGATCGCGTTCATGGCCCTGCTGGTGTGGGTGATGACCCGCTTCGATCCGTTCCGGGCTGCGGTGCGGTATCCGCAGATGCTGCTCGCGGGGGCTGCACTCGGTGGAACCGTCGCGTTGGCCATGGCCGCGTCGGCCAACACCACTTTGGAGCAGGTGTGGGCTTCGGTCCTCGACCCGGTGACCCTGTCGCGGTGGGCACCCGCACTGACGGCCCCGTTTGTCGAAGAGGCCGCCAAATTGAGCTGTGCGGCAGTGATTTTGGTGCTCTGTGCGTCGGTCTGCACCCGAATCAGCCACGCTCTGCTTGTCGGCATGTTCGTCGGCTTCGGCTTCGACATGCTCGAGGATCTGACCTATGCCACGACGGGTGCGCTGGCCAGCCTTGATTCCGACCTGATTGGCGCCGGCGAGCAGATGTACACCAGGATCGCCACATCGGTCCCGTCGCATTGGGCGTTCACGGCCCTGACCACGGTCGGATTGCTGTTGTTGCTCCCGACTTTCAGCAACCCGAGCGGATGGAGCCGGATGCGGCGGATCGTGACCGCGGCGCTGCTGCTGGCGGCGGGACCGCTGATGCACTTCGTGTGGAACGCCCCGGTTCCCGATGGCACGCTGCTGAAGATGGGGTTCAATCTCGCGCTGCTCCTGACCGTCACAACCCTGCTGCTGCGTGAGGAACGCCGCTGGGTGATGGCCCACGGTGACAAAGCGATTCGGGCGGGCTTCACACCCGAACTGGTGGCCTCGCTTCCCACCTGGCGCAGCCGACGGCGGGTGCCGGGCAAGCGCAGAGACGTCCGCCGCCGGCAGCGGGCCGCGCTGGCCGCGATTCAGGCCTGACCCGGCAGCTCCCAGGTGTGCACCGGCTCGTTGGAATGCATGTGCTCGCAGTACAACCGGAGCATCTCGGCCAACGCCTCGGGCCGGGTCAACCCGCGGTCCTGGAGCGCAGTCACGGTTGCGCTCTGCCACACCGCGCCGTTGCGACCGGTCTTGGCGCGGCCCTCGATCACCCCGAGGTAGCGGTCGCGCACCTCGGCGGCCACCCCCCACCGGCGCAGCCCCTCATCGGCCATCGGCAGGAGCCGGCGCAGGACCAGCTCGTCGGGCGTCACCTCACCCATGCCGGGCCAGTACAGCCGCGCGTCCATCCCGTGTCGGGCGGCAGCGACGAAATTCGCCTCGGCCGCAGTGAAACTCATCTTCGTCCACAGCGGTCGGTCCTCCTCGGACAGGCTGCGCAGCATGCCGTAGTAGAACGCCGCGTTGGCCATCATGTCCAGCACCGTCGGCCCCGCGGGCAACACCCGGTTCTCGACCCGCAGATGGGGCCGGCCGTTGACGACGTCATACACCGGCCGGTTCCACCGGTAGACCGTGCCGTTGTGCAGCCGCAGCTCCGACAGGTGCGGGGTGCGGCCCGCGGCGAGTTCGGCCACCGGATCCTCGTCGGAGACCTCGGGCAACAGCGACGGGAAGTAGCGCACGTTCTCTTCGAACAGATCGAAGATCGAGGTGATCCAGCGCTCCCCGAACCAGACCCGGGGCCGCACGCCCTGGGTCTTGAGTTCCTCCGGACGGGTGTCGGTGGCCTGGGTGAACAGTTCGATCCGGGTCTCGGCCCACAGGTGGTGGCCGAAGAAGTACGGCGAGTTGGCGCCGAGGGCCAACTGCGGACCGGCCAGCACCTGGGCGGCGTTCCAGTTGTCGGCGAAGTCGGCCGGCGACACCTGAAGGTGCAGTTGCATGCTGGTACAGGCGGATTCGGGGGCGATCGACGCGGCCTGCAGGCTCAGGGGCTCGGGGCCCGCGATGTCGATCATGATGTCCTCGCCGCGCGCGGTGAAAATCGAGTCGTTGAGCGCCTGATAACGGGCGGACTCACTCATCCAGTCGCCCGACAGGTGTTCGGGCATCAGGGTGGGCAGGATCCCGATCATCACGATGTGCGAACCGTCGGAGTCGGCCTTGGCCTCCGCCGCGTTCAGGCTGGCCCGGACGTCGTCTTCGAGCTCCAGTGCCGCCCGTCCCGGCAACCGGCGTGGCGGAACGTTGAATTCGATGTTGTAGGCACCCAGTTCGGTCTGATACGCCGGATCGGCGATCGCGGCCAGCACCTCCGAGTTGTTCATCGCCGGTTGATAGCCGGAGTCGACCAGGTTGCACTCGATCTCCATGCCGGTCAGTGGCTTCTCGAAATCGAAGCTGGACTGGGCCAGCATCGTCTCGAACACGTCCAGGCACAGCTGCACCTTGCGGCGGTACTCGCGGCGATGCGCGCGGCTGAACTCGGTCTGCCTCAGTGGCGCGCTGATTTCCTGGCCCACGGGCCCAAGCCTATCGGCGCGAGGCCACCGCGACCTGAGGACCGAGTAAGCCGCCCCGCAACTCGATGTCGACCGGCGGG
>NZ_BCRS01000026.1 GCF_001552715.1 Mycolicibacterium vaccae NBRC 14118 = CIP 105934
GCCGCCGCCGCCGTACCAGCCGTACGCGTTGTTCATATCCGCACCCGTGCTGAACACGCCTTCGGCGCCGCGCAGCAGCACGACGGTCAGGTCGTCGTCTTCGGCCACCTGGTCGAGATAGCGGGCCAACTGCTCCCGCATGGCGGCGTCATAGGAGTTTCGCCGGGCCGGATTGTTCAGTGTGATGGTCGCGATCCGCTTGTCGCGGTCGACGTCGAAGAGCACGCGGTCATCGGCGGCGGTGGTCATGTCCAGTCCTGTCCGTTCGAAATCAGTCTTGCCTCAATGGTTCTGCTCGACGCTGCGGCCAGCGTGTCGCGTCGGGCCGCCGCCAGGTGCTGCCCGGCCAGGCGCACCGCACGCGGCGAATCACCCTCGGCGATGGCCTCGAGCAACCGGTTGTGGTCGCGCAGCGCGGCCCGCATGGTGGGCGGTCGCATCGGATCCGCGGGGCTGCACTCGTCGCTCCACACCGCAGACTCGTGCGCCGACCAGATCACCTCGAGCGCGCCGATCACCAGGATCATGGGCTCGTTGCCGCACCGCCGCACGATGGCCTCGTGAAACCTGCGGGCGTTCGGCACATAATGCGACGACGTGTCGAACTGCTCGACCTGAAGATCGACCGCGGCCTGCAGGTACGGCACCACCTCGGTCATCCGGTCCTCACGGGCCGCACACATGCCCGCACAGATCGGCTCGAGATGCAGCAGTGCCTCGCTGACGTCGGCCGGGGTGGCCGCGCGGGTCTGCAGCACCATGCCGATCATCTGCGCGGTGCGTTCGGCGGACGGCAGATGCACCACCGCTCCCCCGACATTGCCCCGGCGCACCGAGATCAGCCCGTCCGATTCCAGGATGTGCATCGCCTCGCGCACCGCCGGCGGGCTCACCCCGAATTGGGCGAACAAGGCTTCCTGCGACGGCAGCACATCACCCTCGGTGAGGCGACCGGTCAGGATGTCGTCGCGCAGCCGGGACGCCACGAGTTCGGCAACCCGTGGCTGGCGGATGCGCGGCGCTGGCAGCTGAGACGACACTGTTCCCGAGACAGCCTTTCCTTGCTAAGTTGTACAGGATAGTAATCGAAGCACTAACTGTATGGCTATCTGTATAGCCGCTCGAAAGGTGGGACGGTGCCGGAGGAAGGCGCGGTGCGACAGACCCGCAACGATTCCGTCCTGCGGATCACCCTGGACCGTCCGGCACGGCGGAATTCGTTGAGCCATAAGATGATCGACGAACTCGTCGGCATTCTGACCGCTGCCGCCTCCGACGATGCGGTGCGCGCGATCCATCTGACCGGCAGCGGCGGGGACTTCTGCGCCGGCGCGGACTGGGTGACCACCAACAACAGCGACCGCAAGCCGCGGCCGGGCAACCTGGTCCGACGCATCCCCCATGCGGCGAACCGCGTCGTGGAACTGCTCGCCACCGTCCAGCTGCCGGTGGTCTGCACGGTGCGCGGCTGGGCCGTCGGGCTCGGCGCCAACCTGGCACTGGCCGCTGATTTCACCCTCGCCACCCCTGACGCGACCCTGTGGGAGCCGTTCGTCGACCGCGGCTTCAGCCCGGACTCCGGCTCGACCTGGTTGCTCCCCCGCCTCGCGGGGGTGGCGCGCGCCAAACGCATGCTGCTGCTCGGCGAGAAGGTGACCGGCGCCGACGCGGCCGACTGGGGGCTGATCCATCAGAGTGTGCCGGACGCCGAGATCGATTCGGCAGCCGACGAATTGGCGACACGCCTGGCTGCGGGACCGACCGTCGCGATCGGTCTGGCCAAACAGGCCATCCACTTCGGACTGCACGCGACCCTGCCCCAGTCGATGGCTCACGAACTATCCAGCTTGGAACTGTCCTGCAGGACCGCTGATTTCAAGGAGGGTCTGGCGGCGTTCCGGGCCCGTCGCGCCCCCGACTTCGAAGGCAGATGAGGAAAGAAGGCACGTGAGCTCCCCCAGCTACGACACGATCGGCTATGAGGTCGACGGTCACAAGGCCACCATCACCTTGAACCGGCCAGAGGCGCTCAACGCGTTGTCGCCGCACATGATCACCGAATTGCGCGCCGCTTATGACGAAGCCGAGAACGACGACGACATCTGGCTGATGATCGTCACCGGCACCGGACGGGCATTCTGCACCGGCGCCGACGTCAAGGAGATCCCCGACGACGGCAAGGTCCTCTACGAACGGCCCTACCTGTCGACCTACGACCAGTGGGAGGCGCCCCAGGAAGGCACTCCGCCGTTCCGCAGGATGGCCAAGCCCATCCTTGCCGCGATCAACGGGATCTGTTGCGGCGCCGGGCTCGACTGGGTGACCACCGGGGACATCGTGATCGCCTCCGACAAGGCCACCTTTTTCGATCCGCACGTCAGCATCGGTCTGGTCGCCGCCCGTGAGATGGTGCGGCTGGCGCGGGTGCTGCCCCGGTCGGTGGCACTGCGCATGGCGTTGACCGGCAAGCACGAACGGATGAGCGCCGACCGGGCGTACGAGCTCGGCATGATCACCGAGGTGGTTCCGCACGACAACCTGCTGGCGCGCGCCCACGAGATCGCCGACATCGTGAACTCCAACGCCCCGCTGGCGGTGCGCGGCACCCGGCTGGCCATTCACAAGACCCTGGATCTGCCCCTGCTGGAGGGCGAGATCCTCGCCGAGACGTTCCGCGAGCGGGTGGTGCGCACCGAGGACGCCCAGGAAGGCCCGCGCGCGTTCGTCGAGAAGCGCACCCCGGACTGGCAGTGCCGATGATGTTCGACACCATCCTGCTCGACCTCGACCACGACATCCGCGTCGCGACGGTGACCTTGAACCGGCCCGAGGCGCTGAACTCCTTCAACCGCACCATGTGTGAGGAGATGCGCACGGTCTGGCAGATCATCAAGGCCGACGAGGACATCAACGCCGTCGTCCTGCGCGCCGCCGGCGAACGGGCCTTCAGCGCGGGACTGGACGTGAAATCGCGGTACGGCCAACCCGATATCGTGTGGAACCACGAAGATCCCGGTGAACTGCTCAGCCCGAAGTGGCAGAAGATGTGGAAACCCGTGGTATGCGCGGTCCAGGGGATGTGCACCGCCGGCGCCCTGTACTTCGTCAACGAGGCCGACATCGTGATCTGCGCGCAGGGCGCGACGTTCTTCGACTCCCATGTCAGCGCGGGACTGGTCTCGGCACTCGAACCGGTCGGGTTGATGCGTCGTGTCGGCCTGGGCGACACACTGCGAATGGCGTTGATGGGTAACGACGAACGCGTCAGCGCCCAGACCGCGCTACAGATCGGACTGGTCACCGAAGTGGTCGCCGAGGCCGAGCTGTGGGACCGGGCACGCGAGATCGCCGCGACTGTCGCCACCAAACCCCCCACCGCCACCCAGGGCACGGTCAAAGCCATCTGGGAGTCACTCGACAAGCCGTACCGGGCCGCGATGGACCAGGGCCTGATCTACACCCGGCTCGGCAACCCGATCGCCAAAGACGAACTCGCGCAGCGCCCCATTCCGAAGACTCCGCCCCGGATCCGGTGATGACCGGCCCACTCTCACAGCGCATCGCTGACGTCTTCGACCTCGACCCTGCCGCGCCCGCACTGCAATTCGAAGGTGAGTGGTTCACCTGGGGACAGCTGGCGACGTCGGCGCGGCAGGTCGGTGCGGCCGGGGGCACCGGCCGGGTCGGCATCATGCTGCGCAACGAGCCGGCCCATGTCGCCGCGTTGCTCGGCGTGCTGGTCGCCGGCGGCACCGTCGTGGTCATCAACCCGGCTCGCGGCGACGAGCGCACCCGCGCCGACATCGCCGCGCTGCAGCTGCCGGTGCTCGTGGGCCTGGCCGACGACCTCGACGCGCTGGCGGCGCAGACCACCGCGACCACCGTGGCGATCAGCGATCTGCACAGGCCGCCGGTGATCACCCCCGGCACGACCGGCACCGATGCCGGCCGGCCGGGCGTGGCGGTGTGGATGCTGACCAGCGGCACCACCGGACCACCCAAACGGGTCGACCTCACCTACGACATGCTCGCGCGCAGCGTGATCGGAGGCGACCCGGAAAAGTCAGCTCCACCGACGGAGTTGCGCCGCGCACCGGCGATCGTCAACTCACCGCTGGTGCACGTGGGCGGGGTGTACCGCATTCTGTTGTGCGTCGTGGAAGCACGACGGTTCGTGCTGCTCCGCCGTTTCGATCTCGACCAGTGGGCCCGGGCGGTGCGTGAACACCGGCCACGCGCGGTGTCGCTGGTGCCCACCGCACTGCGCATGGTGCTGCACTCCGACCTGACCCGCGACGACCTCGCGGGCGTCGTGGCGGTGACGTCGGGGACGGCGCCGCTGTCGGCCGACGACGCCGACGCGTTCACCGAGAAGTTCGGCATCCCGGTGCTGACCTCCTACGCCGCGACGGAGTTCGGCGGCGGGGCGGCCGGCTGGACCCTGGCTGACCACCGCAGACACTGGCACGCGAAGCGGGGCAGCGTGGGCCGCGCCAACCCCGGCGCGCAGCTGCGGGTGGTCGACGATGCCGGACAGCCGCTGGGACCGGACACACCCGGTCTGTTGGAGGTCAAGCCGTCCCAGCTCGGCCCGGGCACCGACTGGATCCGCACCACCGACCTGGCCCGCATCGACGCCGACGGCTTCCTGTGGATCCTCGGCCGCGCCGACCAAGCGATCATCCGAGGGGGTTTCAAGGTGCTGCCCGACGACGTGCGGGCCGCGCTGGAGAGCCACCCCGCGGTGGCCGGGGCCGCCGTGATCGGCGCGCCCGATCCCCGCCTCGGACAGACACCGGTCGCTGTGGTGGAGTTACGCGCCGACGCCGATCCCGGCGAGATCATCGAGTTCCTCGGTTCCCGCCTGGCGCGCTATGAGATCCCGACCGAAATCGTGGTCGTCGACGCGATCCCGCGCACGCCCTCCGGAAAGCCGGACCTGCCCGCGGTCCGCTCGCTCCTCGCACAGGTATGACCGCTCCCACCGTCGTCGACGTGCTGCGCGAGCAGCGCTGCCTCGGTGACAAGCCCCTCCTGGTCTGCGACGACGACCGGCTCACCTACGGCGGCGCCGACGTCCGTTCGTCGCATCTGGCCCGTCGCCTGGTCGACCTCGGCGCGGGCAAGGGCACCCACGTCGGCGTGTTCTACCCCAATGGCAGCGAGTTCGTGGTCGCGATGCTGGCCGCCGCCCGGATCGGAGCGGTCGTCGTGCCGTTCTCGACGTTCGTCAGCACCTCCGAACTGCGCGACCAACTTCGGGCCGCCGCGGTGTCGATCCTGTTGACGGCCCGCCGGTTCCGTGACCACGACTATCCGGCACGGATCGCCGCCGCACTGGAGATCACCGTGTCGGACCTCGACGGCACCGCTGCCTTGTTCGTCACCGCGGCGCCTGTCCTTCGCCGCGTGATCGTCGGGTCCGACCTCGCCGCGCCGGACACCGACGAGCGTCGGCTCACACTTGTCGAGGACGACGTCGACGCCGGCGACCGGCTGGCGATCATCTACACCTCCGGATCCACCGGCCCACCCAAGGGCGCTGTCCACACCCACGGCGGGTTGGTCACGCACCAGCGCAACCTCAACGCCATCCGGGGCCTGCACGCCGGCGACGTGTTGTTCTGCAACTCGCCGTTCTTCTGGATCGGTGGCTTCGCGTTCGGGTTGTTGGCGACGGTGATCGCCGGTGCCACGCTGGTCTGCTCGACCGCCGAGGACGCCGGGTCCACCCTCGACCTGATCGACGCCGAGAAGCCCACCGTGACCAATGGTTTCGCGGCAGCGGTGGCTCACCTCGCCGAGCATCCGAGCTATCCGCGGCGCGTCTTCACCGCGACACGGGGCAACCTCTACCCGATCATGGCCGCACACACCCGACCGGTCGATCCGGCGCTGCGGCACGGCATGCTCGGCATGACCGAGGCCGGCAGCGTGGTCCTGCTCAGCGGCGACGAAACCGATCAACCCGAGCATCGCCGCGGCTCGTTCGGGACACCCGCACCCGGCTTCGAGACGCGCATCGTCGACCCCGACACCGCCGCGCCGGTCGAGGTCGGCCAGATCGGTGAGCTGTGGTTACGCGGGCCGCCTCTGATGGTGCAGTACCACGGGCGCAGCCGCGAGGACTGTTTCGACGCCGACGGCTGGTTCCGTACCGGCGATCTGGTCCGGAGCGACGAGGACGGGTTCGTGTACTTCGTCGCCAGGGCGGGCGCGATGATCAAGACCGCAGGCGCCAACGTCACCCCCGGTGAGGTCGAGGCCGCGCTCACCCGTGTCCTGATCGCGGCGGGCCACCCGGGCGCTGTACACGTCGTCGGGCTGCCTGATCCGCGGCGCGGTGAAATCGTTGCCGCCCTAATGGCTTTCGCCGCCGTCCCGGAGCTGGACGTCGATGCGGTGCGTTCGGCGCTGCGTCAGGAACTCTCGTCCTACAAGATTCCGCGGCGGTTCAAGGTCTGCCGCCGCGACGAAGTCCCACTGATGTCCAGCGGCAAGCCCGACCTGCCCGCGTTGAAGGCGCTCTTCGATGACTGACACGGTCGACGCCGCGCTGCGCCGGCAGGCACGGCACCGCGGCGACACCGCCGCGGTCGTGGACCCCGGCAACCGGGTGACATTCGGCGAACTCGAGCTGTCCACCCGCGCGGTCGTGGCGGGCCTGCTGCAGGCCGGGGTGCACCGGGGCGCCCGGGTCGGGCTGTTGATGCCCAACGGAGTCGACTGGATCCGGCTCGCGTTCGCCGCCACCCGTCTGGGTGCCGTGCTGGTGCCGCTGAGCACGCTGCTCGCCCCGCGCGAACTGCTGGCACAGCTGCGTACCGCGTCGGTGCAGCACCTGATCACCGTCGACGAGTTCCGCGGTCACCGCTACCGGCAGACCGTGGACGCGCTCCGGACGCAGCTCCCGGCGCTGCGCAGTGTGTGGCCCGCAGAGCAGGCGCTGTCTCTGCCCGGGGCCGCGGTCGGCGACGCCGTCGTGGACGCGGTGACCGCCGATGTGCGGCCCGGTGCGGACCTGGTGATCATGTTCACGTCCGGCAGCCGCGGCGCACCGAAAGGCGTGCTGCACAGCCACGGCAGCGCGCTGGGCGCCGTCCGCTCGGGGCTGGCCGCGCGGTGCGTCACCGCCGAGTCCCGGCTCTATCTGCCCATGCCGCTGTTCTGGGTCGGCGGGTTCGGCGCCGGTGCGCTCACGGCGCTGGTCAGCGGCGCCACGCTGGTGACAGAACCGATCCCGACGCCGGAGTCGACGCTGCGGCTGGTGCAGCGCGAGCGGGTCACGTTGTTCCGCGGATGGCCCAGTCAGGCCGAGGCACTGGCCGCTCGGCTGGATGCGGTGGGCGCCGACCTGTCGGCACTGCGGCCCGGAAGCCTGGAGGCGCTGTTGCCCGAGCACCTCCGCAGCCCGAAAGGCGCCCGCGCCAACCTGTTCGGCATGACCGAGTCGTTCGGGCCGTACTGCGGGTTCGCCGCGGACACCGACATGCCGCGCTCGGCGTGGGGCAGTTGCGGAAAACCGTTCCCGGGCATGGAGGTGCGCATCACCGACCCGGACACGGGGGCACCGGTGGCGACCGGCGATGTCGGAGAGATCCAGATCCGCGGACCCCACGTGCTGCGCGGCATCCTGGGCCGGGCCCGCCACGAGGTGTTCACCGCCGACCAGTTCTATCCGACCGGCGATCTGGGACACCTCGACGACGACGGGTTCCTGTTCTACCACGGCAGATCCGACGACATGTTCAAGGTCAGCGGTGCCACGGTCTACCCCGGCGAGGTCGAGGACGCCCTCCGCTGCATCGCCGGCGTGGAGGCCGTCGCCGTCACCGACGTCCCAGGGCCACAGGGACCACAGGTGGGTGCCATGATCGCCGGTGACGTCGGGATCGCAGAGCTGCGGTCGGCGGCGCGGGAGCTGCTGAGCAGCTTCAAGGTCCCCACGGTCTGGGCGGTCGTCGCCGACATCGACGACCTCCCGCGCGGCGCGACCGGGAAGGTGGACGTCGCCGCGCTGCGTGCCAGACTCATGGAGACGGGAAGGTCAGACGATCCCGCGGTCCCGTAGCCCGGTGACCTCGGCGGCGCCGTAGCCGATCTCGGCCAGCACGGCATCGGTGTGCTCTCCGAGCAGCGGCGGCCGGGTCCGGATCTCCCCGGGGGTGGCGGACATGCGGAACGGCGTCTCGATGATCGGGACGTCCTTGGCCGTGCCGGGAAACGGCACCCGCTGCAGGTACCCCATCGCCTGCACGTGCGGATCGTCGAGCACCTCTTGAGTGGAAAGCATCGGCGCCGCGGGCAGTTTCGCTGCCTCAAGCTCGGCGAGCGCATCGGCTTTGGTCCGCTCGGCACACCAGGCGGCCATGATGGCGTTGAGTTCGTCACCGTGTTTCCAGCGCGCATCGTCGTCGGCGAACCGCGGATCGTCGAACAGGTCCGGTCGCCCGACGAGTCGGCACCACCGTTTGAACATCGGCTGTCCGGCGACCTGCAGCAGCACCCAGTCGTCGTCGCTGGTGCGGTACAGATCGCAGGGCGCCACCGACGCGCCCTGGTTACCCATGCGCGGTTTGTCGACGCCCAGCAGGTCACGCTCGATCAGGAAGGCGTTGGACAGCATCATCGCCGTCGGCAACAACGCGCCTTCGACGTGCTGACCCTGGCCGGTCCGCTCACGGTGATACAGCGCCATCATCACCCCGATGGTCAGCGTCAGTGCAGTGCCGAAATCCGCGTACGGCACCATGGTTCGGATCGGCTGCTCGGGCAGACCCTGGCGGGACACCGCACCCGACATCACCTGCCCCGCGCCGTCGAAACCGATCCGTTCGCTGTACGGACCGCCCTCGCCGAAAGCCGTCGCGCTGGCCAGGATGATGTCCGGTTTGATCGCCCGCAGCGTCTCGTAGTCCAGACCGTTGGCCCGCATTCCCGCCGCGGGCATGTTCGCCACCACGATGTCCGCGCGCTCGACGAGCCTGCGGCTGACCTCTTGGCCCTCGGCGGTCGAGGTGTCCAGCGTCAGCGACCGCTTGTTGCGGTTGCACTGCAGGAAGGTCCCGCCCTCGCCGCTGTCGGTCACCGACTGGACCCAGCGGTCCTCCCCGCCCTCGCGCTTCTCGACGCGCACGACGTCCGCACCCATGTCGGCCAGCAGCGCCGCGCACCACGGCGCGGCGATGAACCGGCCGTAGTCGAGCACGCGGACTCCGTCGAGGACCCCCATGCCGTACCTCCCTCTATCGCGAGCAGACCCAAACTCGCACGGTTCAGCGCCAAAGCGTGCGAGTTTGGGTCTGCTCGCGGATCATCCGATCACGCCCCGCCCGGCCAGATGGTCGATCAGGGGCCCGGCGGCGGCGCACAGGTGCTCCGACATCGCCTCGCGGGCGGCGTCACCGTCGCGCTTGCGCAACGCATCGAGAAGCACCCGGTGGTCGCGCATCGAATGCTCGGGCCAGCCTTCGACGGTGGGATAGACCGATTCCAGCGCGAACCGGGTGATCTGGCCCATCAGCTGTGCCAGCTTCGGTGAGCCGGCCGCGACGTTCACCCCGCGGTGGAACGCGTGGTTGAGGCGCACCGCGGCTTCGTGATCGTCGGCGTGGTAGGCCGCTTCGAGCTGGCCCTGCACCCGGTCGAGCTCCGCGAGCTGCTCGTCGGTGATGAGTTCGGCGGCGCGGCTGGCCAATACGCCGCCGATGTGCGCCTGCACATCGGCGACGTCGGCGATGTCCCGCTTGGTGATCGGCAGCACGACGAATCCCCGGCGCGGCTGCTGGGCCAGCAGACCCTCGGCACGCAACCCGAACAGCGCCTCCCGCACCGGGGTGACGCTGATACCCAGTTCGGCGGCCAGCTGTTCGAGCCGGATGTAGCTGCCCGCCGGATAGGTGCCTTCGAAGATGCGCCGCCGCACGAACCGCGCCACGTCTTCGGCCAGCTGCGGCCTGGCCGCGAAATCGGGGATGCTCACCGGTCTAGACCCGGTAGTCGGCCAGCAGCCGCTTGCTGATGATGTTCTTCTGGATCTCGCTGGTGCCCTCACCGATCAGCAGGAACGGCGCGTCGCGCATCAGGCGCTCGATCTCGTATTCCTTGGAGTAGCCGTAGCCGCCGTGGATGCGGAAGCTCTGCTGGGTGACCTCGGCGCACACCTCACTGGCGAAGTACTTCGCCATACCCGCGGCCACGTCGTTGCGCTCGCCGGAGTCCTTGAGCCGGGCGGCGTTGACCATCATCAGGTGGGCGGCCTCGACTTTGGTCGCCATCTCGGCCAATTGGAACGCGATGGCCTGGTGATCGGCGATGGGCTTGCCGAACGTGCTGCGCTGCTGGGCGTAGCGTACGGCGAGCTCGAACGCGCGGATGCCGACACCGCAGGCACGCGCGGAGACGTTGACCCGGCCCACCTCGACACCGTCCATCATCTGGAAGAACCCCTGACCGGGCGCCTCACCGAGGATGTCGGTCGCCTGCGCGCGGTACCCGTCGAAGATCAGCTCGGTGGTGTCGATGCCCTTGTACCCCAGCTTGTCGAGCTTGCCGGGGATGGTCAGCCCGGGCACGACTTCGCCGAAACCCGAGGGCTTCTCGACCAGGAACGCGGTCAGGTTGCGGTGCGGCTTGTCGGCGCCCTCATCGGTGCGCACGAGCGTGGCCACCAGAGTGGAACTGCCACCGTTGGTCAGCCACATCTTCTGCCCGTCGATGGTGTAGGTGCCGTCGCCGTTGTCCTTGGCCCTGGTGCGGATCGCCGCCACGTCACTGCCGAGCTCGGGTTCGGACATCGAGAACGCACCGCGGGTCTCGCCGGTGGCCATCTTCGGCAGGTAGTAGCTCTTCTGCGCGTCGGTGCCGTGCTGGCGGATCATGTACGCGACGATGAAATGGGTGTTGATCACCCCGGACACGCTCATCCAGCCGCGCGCCAGTTCCTCCACGCACAGGGCGTAGGTCAGCAGCGACTCCCCCAGCCCGCCGTACTCCTCGGGGATCATCAGGCCGAACAGGCCCATCTCGCGCATGGCGTCGACGATCGCCTGCGGGTAGGTGTCGGCGTGCTCGAGTTCCTGCGCAGTGGGGATGACTTCCTTGTCGACGAACTGCCTTACCGTCGAGACGATCTCGGTCTGGAACTCGGTCAGGCCGAGTGTCTGGGCGAGTTTGGTCATTGCGCCACCCTTTCGAAGACGGCGGCCAGTCCCTGGCCGCCACCGATGCACATCGTCTCCAGGCCGTAACGACCGTCCCGGCGGTCCAGCTCGCGCGCCAGCGTGGCCAGCATCCGGCCGCCGGTGGCGCCCACCGGATGGCCGAGCGAGATTCCCGAACCGTGCACGTTCGTGCGCTCCAGATCCGCTGCGGTGAACTTCCATTCCCGCATGCAGGCCAGCGCCTGGGCGGCGAAGGCCTCGTTGAGCTCGATCAGATCCATGTCGGCCAGGCTGAGGCCGGCTTTGGCCAGCGCAACCTCGGTGGCCGGAACGGGGCCGATGCCCATCACGTGGGGAGCGACCCCGGCGACGCCCCACGACACCATCCGCACGAGTGGCCGCAGTCCAAGGGCGACGGCCTTCTCGCGGGTGGTCACCAGGCACATCGACGCGGCGTCGTTCTGGCCGCTGGAGTTCCCGGCGGTCACCGTGGCATCCGGATCCGACTTGCCGAGAACCGGTTTGAGCTTGGCCAGCGACTCCACCGAGGTGTCGGCGCGCGGATGCTCGTCGGTGTCGATCACCTCGTCGCCGGACCGGCTGGTGACCGTCACCGGGATGATCGTCTCGGCCAGCAGGCCGTCCTTCTGCGCCGCGACGGCACGCTGATGGGATCGCACCGCCAACTCGTCCTGCTCTTCGCGGGGAATCCCGTACTCGCGACGCAGGTTCTCGGCGGTCTCCAGCATGCCTCCCGGCACCGGGTAGTTCTTACCGCCGGCCGTGGTGCGGCCGCGGGCCAGTGCGTCGTGCACGGTGATGCCGGTGCGCGCCCCGCCCCAGCGCATGTCGGTCGAGTGGAACACCACGTTGCTCATCGACTCGGCACCGCCGGCCACGACGAGATCGTTGTTGCCGCTTGCCACCTGCATGACCGCCTGGATCACGGCCTGCAGCCCGGAGCCGCAGCGGCGGTCGATCTGCATGCCCGGCACCGTCACCGGCAGGCCCGCGTCCAGCGCGATGACCCGACCGATCGCGGGTGCCTCCATGCTCGGGTAGCAGTGCCCGACGATGACGTCCTCGACGGCCTCGGGTGCCACCCCGGTGCGCGCGAGCAGGCCCTGGAGCGCGGCCACCCCGAGTTCGACGGCGGTCAGCGACGTGAACATCCCGTTGTAGCGCCCGATCGGCGTGCGCACGGGTTCACAGATGACGACCTCGCGCATCACAGATGCCGTCCGCCCGTGACCTCCAGGACGGTGCCGGTCATGTACGACGACAGTTTCGAGGCCAGGAACAGCGCGACGTCGGCGACCTCTTCCGGCTCGCCGGCGCGTCCCAGCGGCACCTCGGCCACCTTCGAGTCCCAGATGCGTTGCGGCATGGCCTCGGTCATCGCCGAACGGATGAGCCCCGGCTGGATGGCGTTGACCCGCACCCCGAGGTAGGCGAGCTCCTTCGACGCGGCCTTGGTCATGCCGACGATGCCGGCCTTGGCCGCCGAGTAGTTCGTCTGCCCGATCATGCCGACCTTGCCCGAGATCGACGACATGTTCACGATCGCGCCGCTCTTCTGCTCCCGCATCACCGCAGCGGCCGCCCGCAGACCGTTCCAGGTGCCCTTCAGGTGAACGGCGATCACCTGGTCGAACTGATCCTCGGTCATCTTGCGCATCGTCGCGTCGCGCGTGATGCCCGCGTTGTTGACCATGATGTCGAGCGCGCCGAAGCCGTCGACCGCGGCCGCGACCAGCGCGTCCACCTCGGCCGAATCGGTGACGTCACAACGGACGGCGCGGGCCACGTCCTGGCCGCCGAGTTTATCGGCGGCGGCCCGGGTGGCGTCGATGTTCACGTCGCCGAGCACGACTCGCGCGCCCTGGTCGACGAACCGTTGCGCGATGGCGAAACCCAGCCCCTGCGCCCCGCCGGTGATCACCGCGATTTGACCTGTCAGCAACGACACCTGTTCACCCGTCCTCACGCACGTAGGGAGATCCGACCGGATCATTCAGCGCATCATATTTCATATACGATATTGGCCGATCGGGCCCCCACGCTTCGTGCGGCACCGCCGCGAACCCCATCCAGGAGCATCTGACGATGACCACATCCGAAGTCGGCGACGACGACTTCCAGCAGATCCTGGCGCAGACCCGCCAGTTCGTCCGCACCGCGGTGGTACCGCGTGAGCAGGAGATCCTCACCGAGGACCGGGTGCCCGACGATCTGCGCGAGACCGCGAAATCCATGGGGCTGTTCGGCTATGCGATCCCCCAGGAGTGGGGCGGCCTCGGGCTGGATCTGAGCCAGGACGTCGAGCTCGCCATGGAACTGGGCTACACCTCGCTGGCGCTGCGGTCGATGTTCGGGACGAACAACGGCATCGCCGGCCAGGTACTGGTCGGGTACGGCACCGACGAGCAGAAGTCGACGTGGCTGGAACGGATCGCCTCCGGTGACGTCGTCGCGTCGTTCGCGCTCACCGAACCGGGAGCCGGCTCCAACCCGTCCGGCCTGCGCACCAAGGCCGTGCGCTCCGGAGATGACTGGATCCTCAACGGCGAGAAGCGATTCATCACCAACGCCCCGAATGCGGACCTGTTCGTCACGTTCGCCAGGAGCAGGCCCGCCGACGACAAGGGCGCCGGGATCGCGGTCTTCCTCGTGCCCGCCGGCACTCCCGGCGTGGCGGTCGGCGCCAAGGACAAGAAGATGGGCCAGGAAGGTGCCTGGACCGCCGACGTCAGCTTCACCGACGTGCGGGTGCCGGACACCGCGCTGGTCGGCGGCAGTGAGGACATCGGCTACCGCGCGGCGATGACGTCGCTGGCGCGCGGCCGGGTGCACATCGCCGCGCTGGCCGTGGGAGCGGCGCAGCGCGCACTCGACGAGTCGGTGGCCTACGCGGCGACCGCGACCCAGGGCGGCACCCCTATCGGCGAATTCCAGTTGGTGCAGGCGATGCTCGCCGACCAGCAGACGGGGGTGATGGCCGGTCGCGCGCTGGTGCGCGACACGGCACGACAGTGGGTCACCGGCCAGGACCGCAGACTCGCGCCGTCGGCGGCCAAGCTGTTCTGCACCGAGATGGCCGGCAAGGTCGCCGATCTCGCGGTGCAGATCCACGGCGGCAGCGGCTACATGCGCGAGGTGCCCGTCGAGCGGATCTACCGCGACGTGCGCCTGCTGCGACTCTACGAGGGCACCAGCGAGATCCAGCGGCTGATCATCGGCGGCGGACTCGTGAAAGCAGCCCAGAAGGAGACCGCGCGATGAGCGGCAGACTGGAGGGACGCGTCGCGTTCATCACCGGCGCGGCCCGCGGACAGGGCCGCGCACATGCGGTGCGGATGGCCCGAGAAGGCGCCGACATCATCGCGGTCGACATCGCAGGGCCGCTACCGCCCTGCGTCCCTTACGATCACGCGACCCCCGAAGACCTGGCCGAGACCGTCGGCCTCGTCGAGGCGACCGGGCGGCGCATCCTGGCGACCGCGGTCGACACCCGGGACGGCGAAGCCCTGCGGTCCGCCGTCGAGAAGGGCGTCGCCGAACTGGGCCGGCTAGACGTGATCGTGGCCAACGCCGGCGTGACCGCACCACAGGCGTGGGACCAGATCAGCGCCGAGGACTTCCGCGACGTGATGGACATCAACGTGACCGGCACATGGAACACCGTGATGGCCGGCGCGCAGGCGATCATCGACGGCGGCCGCGGCGGATCGATCATCCTGATCAGCTCCGCGGCCGGGATCAAGTTGCAGCCGTTCATGATTCACTACACCGCCAGCAAGCACGCGGTGACCGGGATGGCCCGCGCGTTCGCCGCCGAACTGGGCAAGCACTCGATCCGGGTCAACAGTGTGCACCCGGGCCCCGTGCTCACCGACATGGGCACCGGCGACATGGTCACCGCACTGGGCAAGGCGATGGAGACCAATCCCCAGCTGTCGAACATGATGACGCCGTTCCTGCCCACCTGGGCCGTGCAGCCGGAGGACATCGCCGACGCGGTGTGCTGGCTGGCCGGCGACGAGTCGAAATTCATCACCGCGAGCGCGATCTCAGTCGACCAGGGCTCCACGCACTACTGAGAACGTCCTGGCCAGGAATGCGGTCTGGTCGGCGACGGTCTTGTCGAACCAGTCGTTGCCGGGCCAGACGTCGAAATGGTCGCACGGGTAGTGGTGCACCTGCGCCCTGCCGGCTTCGGCCGTCGCCGCGACCGCCGAAGCCGGGACGTACTGGTCGAAGTCGGCGATCTGTACCAGCAGCGGGACGCGCAGCTTCTTGGCTGCCGCGGTGGTGCGCACCCCGACCACCTCCAGGCCGACGGCACAGTCGATCTCGTTGCGCCACGTCGGGCCGGCCAGCGCGGTGTAACTCTCGTAGGCGCCGTCGAGCGCGAGCGCGCCGGGCTCACCGACCGGGGACACCAGCGGCATCAGGGTGGGCGCACCGCCCCGGCGTACGGCCAGTCGGCTCTTGACCCCGGTGAGCGTCCAGCGCAGCGACGTCACGAGATCCCGCGACGTCGCGGCGGCACGGCTGACCGCCAGGCCGCTCGTCAGCGGCGTCAACGCGATGACCGCACCGATGTCGTCGCGTTCGGCGGCCACCCGGATCACGTGTCCGCCGGAGAACGAGGCTCCCCACAGCGCGATCCGGGTGGGATCGACCCCCTCGAGGGTCTTGGCGGCCGAGACGGCCGCGTGGTAGTCGTCGATCTGCCGGGTGACCGAAAGAGATTGGCGGGGAACGCCGCCCGATGCGCCGAAGCCCCGGTAGTCGAACGCGAACACGTCGATGCCCGCCGCGGCGAAGTGTCGGGCGAACGGTTCGAGCCCGGAGTCCTTCGTGCCACCGAACCCGTGCGCCATCACCACGACCGGTCGTAGGTCACCGTCGGCCGCGAAGTGCCATGCGCTGCAGGCGTCGGCGCCGCTGGGGAAGCTGATCTCAGATCGGGTCACCGGGCCACCGCCGCGCCGCGCCGCGCACGTGTCATACCGGCCGGGATCTCCCGCTTGAGCAGATCGTGTTCGTAGACGAAGTAGTCGACCTGCTGGGTGTGCCGCGGCCGGTCGGTGCAGTGGCCTGCGTGCAAATGCTGATCGGCGTCGATGGTCCGCTCCATCTCGTCTACCGGCGGCAGCGCGTAGCGTCCGACCGCATAGGCGGCCAGCAGCCGCGCCTGGCACTCGACGAACGGGAACAGCGTGGGGACCGCCTGCGCGAAGCCCATGAAAACGAGGTCCTCGAAGCCCGGCTTGAACATCCGCTTGTAGAGCCGGATGTAGTTGTCCGGAGCACTGACGAACTCGGGATCGAAGAACGGGAACGTGATGTTGTAGCCGGTCGCGTAGATGATGACGTCGAAGTCGGCGCGGGTGCCGTCGACGAAATGGACGGTGTGCCCGTCGAGGCGTGCGACGTTGGGCTTCGGTGTCACGTCGCCCGAGCCGAGCCGCAACGGTAGTTCCACCGACTGCGTCGGATGAGCCTCGAACAACTTGTGGTCGGCCGGCGGCAACCCGTACATCGTCGGGTCGGTGCCCAGCATCGGGGCCACGAGCTGGACGGCCTTGCGCTGCCACGACAACGGGAGATAGGGCGAGGTGCGCCAGAACGTGTCTCCCGGGCGCCCCGCGATGTACTTGGGCACGATCCACGCCGAGGATCTGGTGGACAACGTCACCTCGTTGCGCAGCGCTTTCGATGACAACTCGACGGTGATGTCGGCGGCACTGTTGCCGATTCCGACCACCAGGATCCGCTTGCCCGTGAGCTCCAGCGGCGTGCCGGGATCGATGTAGGAGTGCGAGTGGATCGACTCACCGTCGAAGGTGCCGGGGAACTCGGCCAGCCGCGGATCCCAGTGGTGGCCGTTGGCGACCACGAGCAGGTCGAAACCACGCTCGGCCCCGGCCTGGTCCCGGATCCGCCAGCCACCGTCGCCGTCCCGGGCCGCGTGCACCACCCCGTTGCCGAACTCGATGTTCTCGAGCAGCCCGAACGCCTCGGCGTACGCGTCGAGATACGCCTTCACCTGAGTGTGGTGCGGAAACGACGGATAGTGCTCAGGCATCGGGAAGTCCTTGAAGGACAGCCGGTCCTTGGAGGTGTCGATGTGCAGGGACCGGTAGGCGCTGCTGTGGCCGTTCGGATTGCCGAACGCCCAGTTGCCACCGATGCGGTCGCTGGTCTCGAACGTCGTGTAGTCGACCCCGTAGTCCTTGAGCATCTTGCCTGCGGTCAATCCGCTGATCCCCGCACCGATCACCGCAACCCTGGGGTGTGTCTGGTCCACGTCGCTCCTTCGCGCCACCTGGCAATCTAGGAACGTTTTTGACGAACGTCAATGGTTTCTGACACCCGTCGGGGACGTGGACCCGCGCCGTCAGCCGATGAAGCGCACGATCGACTCGGCGACCGCGGCCGGCTTGTCCGAACCCTCGATCTCCACCGTTGTGCTCACTGTCGCCTGCACCGCGTTCTCCAGCCGGTTCACCGCGGTGATCTCCGCGCGGGCGCGCAGCTTCGCGCCGACCCTGACCGGGGTGATGAAACGGACCTTGTTGTAGCCGTAGTTGATCGCCATCGCGACGTTGTCGACCGAGTACAGCTGGTGGGTGAAGTGCGGCAGCAGCGACAGCGTCAGTAGCCCGTGGGCGATCGTGCCGCCGAACGGGCCCGCGGCGGCCCGCTCGGGATCGACGTGAATCCACTGGTGGTCATCGGTGGCGTCAGCGAACAAGTTAACCCGGTCCTGGGTGATCTCCAGCCACTCGGTCGGCCCGAGCTGGGTGCCCTCGGCAGCGACGAACTCGGCGAGATCTTTGAACTTCTTCACGTTGTCTCCTTTGACCAGGGCGCCGCCGGCAACGACATCCGGTTGTGCCGCATGCGAGTTTGCAGCATTCACAGTGCCACAACCGGCCCGCCACGCCTTGAGTGAGATCGATAGCGACGCCTGAGACCCCTCCTCCGGCGAAGCCACGCCAGCCATTGCACATCATCCGCTCAGCAAATAATTTGCGTTTGCAATGTCATTTCTCGCCGCTCCGATGTCACCGGCCCGTAACTTCGCGGGAATGTGCACCGGCCCGCGCGCCGGCACCGCCGGCGACAGTTAGCTGCGGGATCGCTGGAAACTGACTGCCGCGCAGACTGAACAGTTTGCGCGGCGGCGGCTGTTCACCACGGCGGAATTGTCACGGTGACGCCACCGGGAGGCTCCCGAATTTCTGTTGCCTGAGCGTGGTCGCGGGTATCCGCTATCACGGTTTTTGATGTCCACAATTCGAAAAGGAGAAAATATTCTCCGGCTAGCTAGAAATGGAGTGACCGGCAGCGACATACTTAGTGTCGCCCTATAACGAGTGGCACCGGATCCGAAAGTTGGCAGCCGGTGCCATCGCTTTTCTAAGTTGCCAACGCCCTCGAAAGGAATGACTGTGTCAATTGCTTCGCTCGAATCCCTGCGTGTCGACGATTTCGAACTCACGGGTAACCACAGCTGGTGGGACGCCGATGCGGAATGCACTCTGGTTATGTCGCAGCCGAACCTCGACCCCGACCTGTGGATGAAGTATCTCAGAGGCGCTGAACGCAGCTACCGCAAGCACGGGGTCGAGATGGCGCTCGACGTCGACGAGATCAGCGACGGACACGACACCGCGGTGTTCTGGGCAGCGCTCGACACGTCAGGACAGGTGATCGGCGGCGTGCGCGCCAAGGGCCCGCTCACCGGTGCCGACGACTCGCACGCGGTCGTCGAGTGGGACGGCCAGCCGGGGCTGGCCGCGGTGCGCAAGATGATCGACGACCGCGCGCCGTTCGGCATCCTGGAGATGAAATCGGCGTTCGTGACCGACGATCCGAGCCGCACCAAGGGGGTGACCCGCGCGCTGGCCCGCACTGGCTTCCATGCGATGGCGGCGATGGACCTCCAGTTCTGCATGGCCACCTCGGCGCCGCACGTGCTCGACAAGTGGCGATCCTCGGGCGGGGTGGTCGCGGCCATTCCCGCCACCCCCTACCCGGACCCGCGCTACCGCACCAAGATGATGTGGTGGGACCGCCGGACGTTCATCCAGCATGCCGAGCCCGCCCAGGTGTCGAAGATCTTCAGCGAGATCATGGCGATGGAACGCTCGCGAGTCGTTGCCGGGCAAATTGACGAGCTGCGTGATAATGCGTTGTGAGCTTCGAGCACTCTCGTGCGCATCCAGATGACGCCGCCGGCGCTACGGTCCTCGATCCTGCTGATCCGACCGACCGGGAAACGTTGCGCTCCCTGCGCGAGGACCCGGCGATCACCTTCGTCGACCGAAGCACCGAACAGGCCAAGACGCTGGCCGGGCTACTGCCGGCGCCGCCACCCGAATTGACCGACGAGCCGCGGCGCTGGGCGTACTACCCGTGGCGACGCACCGTCGTCGGCGTCCTCGGTCCGCGCGGCTACGCGCGGGTGCGCTCGGACCGCAACCGCAACCTGATCACCGCGCAGGAACAGGAGGTGCTCGGCGCACTGCGCATCGGGGTGGTCGGCCTCAGCGTCGGCCACGCGGTGGCGCATACGTTGGCGATGCAGGGCATGTGCGGCGAGGTGCGCCTGGCCGACTTCGACGAACTGGAGTTGTCGAACCTGAACCGGGTGCCGGCGACGGTGTTCGACATCGGCGAGAACAAGGCGCACATCGCTGCGCGCAGGATCGCCGAGGTCGATCCGTACATCACCGTGCGAGTGGTGGAATCGGGCCTTACCCCGGACACGATCACCGAGTTCCTCGACGGGCTCGACATCGTGGTCGAGGAATGCGACTCGCTCGACGTCAAAGCGCTCGTCCGCGAGGCGGCGCGGCGACGACGGCAGCCGGTGCTGATGGCCACCAGCGACCGCGGCCTGATCGACGTCGAGAGGTTCGATCTCGAACCCGACCGGCCGATCTTCCACGGCCTGCTCGGTGACGTCGACGCCGCGATGCTCGCCGGTCTGGACAGCAGAGAGAAAATCCCGCACGTGCTGCGGCTCGTCGACGGGGCCAACCTGTCCGCGCGCGGCGCCGCGTCTCTGGTCGAGGTCGGGCAGAGCCTGTCGACATGGCCGCAACTGGTCGGCGACGTGCTCGTCGGCGCCGCGGCGGTTGCCGAGGCGATTCGCAGAATCGGTCTGGGCGAACCACTTTCGTCGGGGCGGGTGCGGATCGACACAGCTGCGGCGCTGGACGGTCTGACCGACCCGTTGCATCTGCCTTCGCCGCCGCAGGAGGAACCGGCGCCGCCCGGGGCCGAACCCGACGCCGATGTCCGGGACGCGGTTCACGCAGTGGCTTTGGCGGCCAACCACGCGCCGTCGGGCGGCAATGTGCAGCCCTGGAGCATCGAGACGGCGCGGGACGCGGTAACCATCCGGCTCGACCCGCAGTACCAGTCCACGATCGACGTCGGCCTGCGCGGCAGCGCGGTGGCGGTCGGCGCGGCGGCGTTCAACGCGCGGGTCGCCGCGGCCGCCCATCAGAGGCTCGGTGCGGTGACGTTCCGGGAGGACGGGCCCGCGCCGCTGACCGCTGTGATCGAACTCACCGAGGGCACCGATGACGCGCTCGCCGCGCTGTATCCGGCGCTGTCGGCGCGCGAGACCAACCGCAGACACGGCACGCCTTCGGCGCTCGACGCTACGGTGATGGACGCGCTGCGCACGGCAGCCGAGCGGGAGGGGTCCCGGCTCAAACTGATCGCCGACCGGGACGTGCTGAGCGGGATCGCCGCGCTGCTGGCCGATACGGACCGCATTCGCTATCTGACGCCACGCCTGCACACCGACATGGCCTCGGAGCTGCGTTGGCCGGGAGACGATTTGCCCGATTTCGGGATCGACGTACGAAGCCTGGAGCTGGGCGCCGCCGAACTGGGGACGCTCGACATCCTGCGCAGACCCGATGTCATGGCGCTGCTCAACGCGTGGGACGCGGGAGCGGTGCTGGGCGCCGACACCCGGGCCCGCATCGCGGGCTGCTCCGCACTCGCTCTGGTGATGACCGACGACCCGTCGCTGACCGGCTATGCGCGGGGCGGTTCGGCGTCCGAGGCCGTCTGGATCGCCGCACAGCAGCACGGCCTGGCGGTGCAGCCGATCTCCCCCGTCTTCCTCTACGCCCGGCATCGCGACGAACTCGACGAGCTCTCACCGCGTTTCGCGACCGAGCTCGGCGATCTGCAATCCCGGTTCCGGCACCTGACAGCCGAGCAACCCGGCGAGGTGACCGCCCTGATCCTGCGACTCACCTCCGCCCCACCGGCGTCGGTGCGCAGTAGACGGCGTCCCGTCACTTTTGCTGACGCCCCCGTATTCTGACTGCACGATGCCTGAAAGCGACACGCTCCGCAGTCTCGACCTGGTGGTCACCTCGGTGGCCACCAAGTTGATGGCGGCCAACGCCGCGACCTCGGTCGAGGTGAGTCAGCGGGTACTGGCAGAACTCGTCGCCTACTTGGGCGTCGACGTCAGCTTCCTGCGCTACAACGACCACAAGATCCGCGCGTCCCGACTCGTCACAGAATGGCCCGTGCGGCCCGGCGTGCCCGATCCCGACCCGCTCGCGCTGGTGTATTTCGCCGACGCCGACCCGGTCTTCGCGCACTCCGAGCACGGCAAGAAGCCGATGGTGTTCCGCCCCGAGCCGGCCACCGACGACTATCAGAAGCGCATCGAGGAGACCCGGGCGGTGCCGGCGACCTCGATGGCCGCCGCTCCCCTGGTCTCCGGGGAGCTGACCACCGGCGTCCTCGGGTTCATCAAGTTCGGCGACCGGGAGTGGACCGCCGAGGAACTCAACGGACTCGAAGCGATCGCGTCGCTGTTCGCCCAGGTGCAGGCGCGGGTCCAGGCCGAGGAACAACTGCGCTATCTGGCCGAGCACGACGACCTGACGGGGCTGTGCAACCGCCGTGCCCTGCTGGCCCATCTCGACGAACGACTGGCCGCCGGGGAGCCCGGGCCGGTCTCGGCGCTGTTCTTCGACCTCGACCGCCTCAAAGCGATCAACGACTACCTCGGGCACACCGCAGGCGATTGGTTCATCCGGGTACTCGCCGAGCGGCTGCGCCGGGGTGCGGACTGCCCCAATCTGATCGCCCGACTCGGCGGTGACGAGTTCGTCCTCGTCCCCGCCGAACCGATGGCCGTCGAGGAGGCCGAGGCACTGGCGCACCGCCTGCGGACGACGCTGTGCGAACGGGTCTCCATCGACGGCGAGTTGCTGACCCGCACGGTCAGCATCGGTGTGGCCCAAGGCATACCGGGTCGTGACACCACCTCGGATCTGCTCCGCCGCGCCGACCAGGCCGTGCTGGGCGCGAAGAGTTCCGGGGGCAACAAGATCGTCACCTTCACCGACGACATGTCGTTGCAGAACGAATTCGACAACGACATCGAACTGCACCTGCAGGGCGTCATCGAGAACGGCGCCCTGGTGCTGCACTATCTCCCTGAGGTCGACATGCGGACCGGCGAGATCCTGGCGTGCGAGGCCCTGGTCCGCTGGCAGCACCCGACCCGCGGGCTGCTGTCCCCCGAGTCGTTCATCGGTGTGGCCGAATCCATCAACCTGGCAGGCGAATTGGGCCGCTGGGTGATGCGAGCCGCGTGCGCCGACTTCGCCGCCTGGCGTTCGCGGGGCATCGGCGCCGACGCGGTGATGCGCATCAACGTCTCCCCGGTGCAGCTGGTCACCGACGGATTCGTCGACGCGGTCGCGGCCATCGTCGAGGAGTTCGGCCTCGAAAAGGGGTCGATCTGCCTGGAGATCACCGAGAGCGTCGTCGTGCAGGACATCGAGACCACCCGCGTCACCCTCAACGGTCTCCAGGAGGCCGGCGTGCGCATCGCCATCGACGACTTCGGCACCGGGTACAGCGCGCTGTCGCATCTGAAGTCACTGCCCGTCGACACCCTCAAGATCGACAAGAGCTTCGTGCGCGAACTCGGATCCGATCCGGGCGATCTGGCGATCGTCCGGGCGATCATCGCGCTGGCCGAGGCCTTCGGTCTGGAGCTGGTGGCCGAGGGCGTCGAAACCGAGGTCGCGGCGTTGACGCTGCTCCGGCACGGGTGTCACCGGGCGCAGGGATTCCTGCTGTCCCGCCCGATCCCCGGCGCCGCGATGGAAGAGCTGCTCGCCAAAGGACGGATTCCGGTCAGCTTCGCCAAGTCGTGACCGTCGCCGCCGAAGGCGACGGGATCGATTGCGCCACTGCCGGGTCCGCCGTCAGCATCTCCAACCGCCCGAATCGACTCGCGTCCTTGCCCACCAGGGCGACCCGCAACGGTGTGCCGTTTGCCAGCGCAGGCCAGGGTGCGCCCCGCCCGGCGGTGTCGTCGCAGACGAGCACGCCGTG
Organism: Mycolicibacterium vaccae NBRC 14118 = CIP 105934; assembly: GCF_001552715.1. Classification (GTDB taxonomy): domain Bacteria; phylum Actinomycetota; class Actinomycetes; order Mycobacteriales; family Mycobacteriaceae; genus Mycobacterium; species Mycobacterium vaccae. The sequence goes on from NZ_BCRS01000026.1 coordinate 23,571, forward strand.
GCGGGCCCGGACCGTCAGCGGGCCCTCGTCGGTGGCGAAGACCGCACCGGTCACCCGCCCCTCGTCGAACACCAGCCGATCCAGCCGCCGGACCGGACACGGCGAGAGGCCGCGGTCATCGGCCTCCGCGGTCAGCCAGCGGTGCACCGAACCGGCGGGATCGTCGGGATCGGGTGACATCACGCCGATTTCGGTGATCTCGAACTGTTCCCCGCCCTCGGCGCACATCGTCGTCGACGTCCAGTCGGTGACCTGCGTGTAGAGGTAACCGGTCGGCGACGGGATGCAGACTGCCGCCCACTCCCGTAACCGCCATCCCTCGAACGGCGGCACGCTGCGCCCGCGGATGGGCGCGGTCTCGGGCATCAGACGCACCGGCAGGTCGGGACCGGGCCGGCTGAGGGTGGTCAGGTCGAGGTCCTCGGTCAGCGCCCAGAAGTACTCGCTGGTCGCCTCGTCGCGCTCGTCCTCGTCCTCGTCGGCACCGTCCTCGTCGGCACCGGCGAAATAGCGCCGGAGCCCGTGCAGTCCGCCGGCCAGGTCCGGTCCGGCGGCCTCGGCGAGAAAGACGTCACCGTCGTGTTCCACCGCCGAAATAGCTGTCGCCAAGCCGGCCGAACCGGTGCCGGTGACCACCACGTCGACTTCGTCGTCCCATTCGGGCTCACAGAACAAGGTTATTCGCCTCTTATTTGCCGTGGCCGAGAGAAAGTCGGCCCGGTGAAAGGCTATGGCATCGAGAATATGGACGCCAAACCGATCCGGCGGCGTCGGTTGCCACAGCTGTGATGGTTTCGGAGGGGATTTGCCATCACGAACTGTGGCAACGAGTAAATAGCTACCACCGCGACGGCCGTCACCTGTGCGTTCGCTGGAACAACGCCTGTCGAGACGGGTGATCGGGAGCACACCGGGGCCGGCAGACGGCGCCAGGACACCCCCGCTCCCACCCTACTTAACTAACTAGGTTTACTCTGTCTCTGACGCTCAGCGGAAAGGAGACAGCGATGGACCTCCAGTGGTCGGCGGCCGACCTGGCATTCCGTGACGAGGTGCGGGCCTTCCTCGACGAGAAGCTCACCCCGGAGCTGCGCCGAGCCGGACGCCTGATGACCAGCGTGTACGCGGATCACGACGCGAGCATGCAGTGGCAGCAGATCCTGCACGAGCGCGGTTGGGCCGCACCGGCATGGCCTGTCGCCCATGGCGGATGTGACTGGAGCCTGACCCAGCACTACATCTTCAGTCGTGAATCCACACTCGCCGGCGCCCCGTCGCTGTCACCGATGGGTATCCGGATGGTCGCGCACGCGATCATCAAGTTCGGCACCGACGAGCAAAAGAACTACTTCTTGCCGCGCATTCTTACCGGCGAGGTCTTCTTCTGTCAGGGCTATTCGGAGCCGGAGGCGGGTTCGGACCTGGCGGCGTTGTCGATGACCGCACGCGATGACGGCGACGATCTGGTCTGCACCGGCAGCAAGATCTGGACCACGCATGCCAGGGAAGCCAACTGGATGTTCGCTTTGGTGCGCACCACCCGTTCGGACAAGAAGCAGCGCGGGATCACCTTCGTGCTGATCGACATGTCCACGCCCGGCGTCGAGATCAGGCCGCTGGTGATGACCTCCGGCGAAGAGGTGCAGAACCAGGTGTTCTTCGACGAGGTGCGGGTGCCCAAGGGCAACGTCATCGGAGAGATCGACGACGGTTGGACCGTGGCCAAGTACCTGCTGGAGTTCGAACGCGGCGGCGGTGCCACCGCGCCGGCGCTGCAGGTGATGGTCGAGGAGATCAGCACCGCGGCCGCCGACCAGCCCGGTCCGTCCGGTGGCCGGCTGATCGACGACCCGGCCTTCGCGCGCAAGCTCGCCGAGGTCGGCATCCGCACCGAGGTGTTGGAGATCCTGGAGTATCAGGTGCTCGCCGTGGTCGCCGAAGGGGGCAACCCGGGCGCGAAATCCTCGATGCTCAAGGTACTCAGTACCGAGTTGAGCCAGGCGATCACCGAGCTCGCGATGGAGGCCGCCGGCCCGCGCGGCCGGGCTTACCAGCCGCACGCCACCTGCCCCGGCGGACCCATCGCCGAATTCGAGCCGCCGGCAGGCGGTTACCTCAGCGGAGAGCCGTGGCAGGCGGTGGCACCGCTGCGCTACTTCAACGACCGGGCCGGCTCGATCTATGCCGGCAGCAACGAGATTCAGCGCAACATCCTCGCCAAGGCTGCATTGGGGCTGTAAATGGACTTCACACTGACCGACGAACAAGAACTGCTGCGCGGCGGCCTCACCCGTTTCCTCGCCACCCGCTACGACCTGGAGAAGAGCCGCACCGCAGCCAAGACCGGTCCAGGCTGGCAGCCGGAGATCTGGCGGGCCTTCGCCGAGGAGCTCGGGATCCTCGGTGCCGCACTACCGGAGGAGGCCGGCGGCATCGGCGGCGGTCCGGTGGAGATGATGCTCATCGCCGAGGCACTCGGACACGCACTGGTCATCGAGCCCTACGTGGACACCGCCGTCGTCGCGGCCGGACTGCTGCACCGCGCCGGTGGCGACACCGCGACGGCGCTGGTGGAGAAGATCGTCGCCGGCGATGCCGTCGTCTCCCTCGCGGCCACCGAACCGACCTCCGGTGAGCACTGGCGAGACGTCAGCACGACGGCCCGCCGCGACGGTGACGACTGGCTGCTGTCCGGTGCCAAGATCGTCTCGACGGCCACCCCGTTGGCCGGTCACGTGCTGGTCACCGCGAGAACCGCGGGTGAGCGCGCCGACACCGACGGCATCTCGCTGTTTCTGGTCGAGATCGATTCGGCAGCAGCGGGTATCGAGTTGCACAGCTACCGGACGATCGACGACCGGCGTGCGGCTGACATCGTCTTCGACGACCTGCGGCTACCGTCGGCGGCACTGCTGGGACACGAGGGAGGCGCGTGGCCCTCGATCGCGCGTGCCCGTGACGAAGGCGCCGCCGCGATCTGCGCGGAGGCGGTGGGCTGCATGCGGAAGGCGCTGGCCGACACCGTCGAATACTGCAAGCAACGCCAGCAGTTCGGTCAGCCCATCGGCAGCTTCCAGGTGCTCCAGCACCGCATGGTGGACATGTACATGGAGGTCGAACAGGCTGCGGCCGCAGCTTTGTTGGCGACGCTGAAGCTCGACGGCGACGCCGACGACCGGGCCAGGGCCGTATCGGCGGCCAAGGCCACCGTCGGCCGGGCCGCCCGGTTCGTCGGGCAGCAGGCGGTGCAGCTGCACGGCGGAATGGGCATGACCGAGGAGTTGGCGATCGGCCACTACTTCAAGCGGCTGACCGCGCTGCAGTTCGAGTTCGGGTCCACCGACCACCACCTCACGCGCTACGCCGAGCTGACGAGGCGGTAGGACGCGCCGGGCTTTCGGCGCGGCGGCGGACGCCGAGCAGCATCCTGCGCTCCATCACGAAGTGCACGACGTCGTAGAGGACGTTGCCTGCGTAGCCGCCGTTGCCGCGCGCCAGCAACCGGGTGCCGGAGCCCTCCGGGAGAAGGTGGAAAGACCAACTGCCGGAGGCTTTTTCGCCTTCCTGCACACGCCGGTAGTCGTCGGGTGACATCAACACCAGAGACGACCCCGGTTCGAGGGCGGCGACGACCTGCCTGCCGCGGTCACCGCCCCGCCGGGCCAGCCACACCGTGTCCCCGACCCGCAGCGACTGCCATTCGGGGTGGATCACCGAGGCGTTGTGGATGTCGGCGCCGACGGCCCGTTCCAGCGCGCTGTAACTGTAGAAGCCACCGCGGTCCTCACCGATCTGCGCGAGCCAGGGCCACACGGCCTCCGGTGCCGCCGCGATGCTGACGGCCCTGGTGGTGCGTGGACCACCGGCGACCAGATCGTCGCCGGGCAGCCCGGCCACCGACTCCTCGTGTGTCGCACCCCAGGTGTACATCCACCGACGCATCCGGCCGCGGTAACCGACGACCAGTGCCGCGGACAGCGCGGCCGCCGGCCACCACCGGGAAGGCCGCGGGCTCACGAGGTGCGGGCGACGATCACCGGGCCGCGCGCCGCCTGCGCGACCTGAGAGGCCACCGAGCCGAGCAGCATGCCGGCGAAGCCGCCGCGGCCGTGGCTTCCCACCACCAGCAGCTGGGCGTTGGCCGCCTCTTCCAGTAGCCGGCGGGCCGGCTGGTCGCGGCACACCACCCGACGCACGACGACGTCGGGATAGCGCTCCCGCCATCCGGCCAACCGCTCGGCCAGCAGCAAATCCTCCTCCGGTTGCACCTCCGCCCAGTCGGAACCGGGCAGCTCGTACCCCGCGTCACTCCAGGTGTGCACGGCGACCAGCTCGACCCCGCGGCGCGATGCCTCGTCGAACGCGATCGCGGTGGCACGCTCGGAGGCCGGCGAACCGTCCACGCCGACGACCACCGGGGCCTGCGCCGGATGCGGAATCAGCGGATCCGTGTCGTGAATCACCGCAACGGGACAACGGGCGTGCTGCACGAGCCCGGTACTGACCGATCCGAGGAGCCGGCGTTCCCACTTGCCCTTGCCGCGACTGCCCACCACCAGCATGTCGGCGCCCCTGGCCAGGTCGACGAGCGTGGCCACCGGTTGTCCGGACAGCACCACCTCGTCGACCTCGACGGGGTCGGCGGCGGTGGCCGCCTCGGCGACCGCACGGGCGTCGGCCAGTATTCGGCGCGCCTCCTCCCGCTCGTCCTCCAGGTACGACATCGGCAGGGGGGCCTGGATCCACGACTGCATCGCCGCACCGGGCAGGACGTGCGCGAGCGTCAGCGGAACCCGGCGCATGGCCGCGTCGCGGGCGGCCCAGTCGACCGCGACCCTGGACTCCGCCGAACCGTCGACCGCGACCACGATGCCGTTGGGTGCTGCGCTGGTGGACATATGTGCTCCTCACCTGTGGCCGACGGCACCGGTGCCGTCGGACACCACGACGGTATCGCCACGGCGGCGTTCGGCGTAAGTGGCAGGCCGTCACCACCCGGTGGGACCAAAGTCCCTCGCGTCGGCGCTCAGCTCACCGCCGTCGGGACGTCGGCGATGTCGACCAGCTGCACGCGGGGGCGCTGCGGCACCCGGTCGGCCATGAACCAGCGGAAGGCGAGATTCCCGCGCGGATAGTCGAGAGTGGTCAGCGCGTTGGGGTGACCGGTCATCCCGCGGGACACCACCACGGTCACCGTACCGTCGCTGTTGGGCACCGCAGTGGCGCCGTTGACGGAACTGCGCGCGTCGGCCACGCCCGGCACCGCCATGAACTGATTCCAGACCACCAGGTTCCAGAACCTGCAGTCCGGGGGCAGATGGGTGATCACCAGCGCCTCGTTCTCGGCGAGGTCGAAACTGCCGTAGGAATAGCAGGCGTCGCGTGCCGACCAGCCGAAGTTGGCATCGGGCACCTGGTACGGATCGGCGAAATCATTTGCCGCCATTGCGGTCTGATGACCCAGGCGGTGCTCGTCGGCGTTCCTGACACCCACCGTCAGCGGCAGGATCGCGAACATCGTGCGAAGCCAGGCCGCCCCGGCCCGCAGCGCCGCGGCCGTCTCGGCCTCGCCGTGGCGGAACGGGGCGGGCGGCTCGAGAGCCTCGATCTGCCACGTTGCCGGTCTGCCCACCAGAGGATCGGCCTGGTAGTCGCGCGTCATCAGCACCGCGGCGTCGGGCTCGGGGCCGAATTCGAAGCTGAAGTTGCCCGCGTCGTCGATGTCGAGATCGTCGTCGCGCACCAGCGCCACGATGCGGTCCGACCACGCCCCCGGCGCCGGTTCGTTGTACGCGGTGACCGAGAAGTACACGCTGTCACCGCGATTCCCGCTGATCCGGTATCTGCGGGCGGGATCGACCGGGCACATGTAGTAGATGGCATCGGTGTTGTCCCCGCCCCAGCGCCGGTCGGGCCGCCACGGCGAGTTCAGCTCGATCCACCGCGGTCGGCCGGGATCGGCGAACAGGTAGGTGTCGAAGGCGACCCCGAGGGTGGTGGCCAGCATCCGGTAGCCGTCGGCGACGTGGCGATCGTCGGTGACGGCCTTCGGGCCGGTCATGAACGAGTCGTCGAGGCTGCGCAGGGTGTCGAGCAGCTCGCGCCACGCCGTGGTGGCCTCGTGGGCGTCCGGGGTCATGCACCGATTCCTTTCGTGATCAGAGTCGCGGTCTGCTCGGTCCAGTCGGCGTCGATGTCGGCGCCCCGGGTGAGCAACGCCAACAACGTCATTCCGGCCACGGCTTCGGCGAGTTGGGTCGCGGTGACGTCTGCGCGCACCTCGCCGCGGTCCGCCGCGGATCGCAGGAACTCACTGAGATCGCCGACCAGCACGTCGGCGAACCGCTCCAGCAGGGCGGCGTGCAATGTCGGATCCGAGGCCATCTCCCCCACCAGGCCGGGCAACGCCGCCCGGGCCGCCGGTGCGCTGAACATCGCCAGCGTCGTGGCCAGCATCTCGCGCACATCGCCGTGCAGAGACCCGGTCGCGGGAATTCCGGTGGACGCATCGAGGGGGAAGACCGCCTCGTGCACGAGATGGGCCTTGCCGCGCCAGCGCCGGTAGATGGCCGGCTTACTGGTGCCCGCGCGCGCGGCGATCGCGTCGAGCGACAGTTCCGCATAGGACGATTCGCTGATCAAATCGACCGTCGCGCGCAGGACCGCTTCGTCGATGCCGCGATCCCGGGGCCGTCCAACCTCTGTCGTCATTACGATACTCACAGTAACATATTGAGCTGTGACCGACACCACAGACGATCTCGTCCATCTCGACGACCTCGCCGAGCCGCGCTATACCCCTGCGGCACAACAGCTTCGCGACATGATGGCGACACTGGCGGCGGACTGCCCGCTGGATCCGGAGATCCTGCACGCCCGGGCCCGGGAGGCCACCGGATTGACCGACTTCGGCCCGGACGACTACCGCGAACGTCTGGACCGCTATGTCGCCGAACTGCGCGAGATCGACATGCACGGTCCGGGCATCGTGAACTTCCACGCCCAGCTCGTGCAGTGGCTCAAGAACCGGTTGCTGCTGACCGATCTTCTGGCCCGGCATCCGCAGATCGCCGAGATCGAACTGGCGCCACCGGTGGTCATCGCCGGGCTACCCCGGTCGGGCACTACTCATCTGCACAACATGCTGGCCTCGGCGCCGACCTTCCGCAGCCTGCCCTACTGGGAGAGCGTGGAGCCGTTTCCGCTGCCCGCCGAGGCGGGTGTCGAGCCCGATCCGCGGATCGCCCGGATGGAGGTGGCGGTGCAGACCATGGACCTGCTGATGCCGCACTTCGCGCTGATGCACGAAATGACCCCGGATCATGCACACGAGGAGATCCAGCTACTGGCCAACGACTTTTCGACGATGCTGATGGACACCCTCGCCCACGTGCCACGCTGGACGGAGTACTTCTGGAGCAGCGATCAGACGTCGTCGTACGAATACCTGGTCACCCAGCTCAAGGCCCTGCAGTTCCTGCGCGGTGGGCGCCGGTGGGTGCTCAAGTCACCGCAACACCTGGGTCAGCTGCGCGCGCTCGACGCCGTGATGCCCGGAGTCGTCGTGGTGTTCACGCACCGTGACCCGGTACCGGTCGCGTTGTCGATGATCGCGATGGTGACCTACTCCGAACGGATGCACCGCGACCGGGTCGAGGTGGAGACGGTGGCCCGCGCATGGGTCGACCGGCTGGACCGGTTGCTGTCCACCTGCCTGCGCGACCGTGACGTCATTCCGGCCGCCCGCTCGGTCGACATCGCCTTCGACGACTTCATGGCCGACGAGATGGCCACCGCCGCCACGGTGTACCGCGTTGCGGCAGAACCGTTCACCGAAGACGCCAGCTCGTCGATCGACCGCTATCTGACGGCTCACCGCCGCGGGCGGCACGGCCGGGTGCACACCTCACCACAGATGTTCGGCCTGGATCCCGACGAGCTCAGCGAACGGTTCGCCGGCTACCGCGCGAGATTCCTCGCCTGAGACCGGAAATCATTGGCCGCAAACCACTTTCGGCCTGGCCGCTCGGGGCCGGTCACTTCCGCTGCAGCCGCACCACCAGGGGTCGGTGATCCGAGAGCGGCACCTGCGGGGTCTCGCATGCCGCGGCCGTCAGCCCGGGGTCGTCGGTCAGGACGTGATCGAGCTGGCGGATGGGCCGGTCAGCCGGGAACGTCGGCGCCGACGCCAGCTGCCGCAGACCCGTCCAGCGGCTTGCCGCGCGCTCGGACATGTTGAGGTCACCGGTGACGATCCGCGGCCAGGGCAGGCCGCGCACGTCGCGGGTCAGCCGGCGCAGTTGGACGCGGTTCCATCCGGGGACGAACGACAGATGGGTGTTGACCACGGTCAGGTTGCCCAGCGGGGTGTCGAACTGGCCGATCACGGCCGCGCGGGGTTCCTCGTGGATGATCTGTACCTGGCGCGGTGCGTTGAGATACATCGGGAACCGGAACGGAATCCGCGGCAGCCGCACGACCTGCCAGCTCAGGGCCGGATAGCGCGACAACAACGCGACTCCGTACGCCGCGGTGCCGGGCTGCTCCTCACCCGTGGCCGCCATCCACGTCGCCCCCGGGGTGCCCGCGATCGCCGCGACGAAGCGGTGGCTCTGCGCGCCCATGGCCTCGGCGGCCAGTGCTGTCAGGTCGGCGTGGCCCGACCGCGCCTGGATCGAATCCACCTCTTGCAGCGCCAGGATGTCGGCGTCGAGTCCGGCCACACATTCGGTGAAGCGATCCAGATCCACACCGTCACCGGGAGTACGGCCGTGCAGGATGTTGAACGTCACCAACTTCATGGGTACCCCACTACCCACCCTGCAACGGAAACCAACGGCGGTGTCAGATGTCCCACCATGAGCTGCGTGAGTCGCTGCGCCGGGCCGCGTCGGCGCTGAAGGCCGAGGGCCCGCCGTTCGCGCTGGCCGGCAGCTACGCGCTGTGGGTGCACGGTGGTCCCGAACCGACCCACGATGTCGATTTCGTGGTCGCCGAGGGCGACGCCGAGGCGGCGGCGGCCACGCTGTCCAAGGCCGGCTTCGACATCCGCCGGCCGCCCGAGGACTGGTTGTTCAAGGCCGCCCTCGGGGTGGACGAGCCTGCGCTGGTCGACGTCCTGCACCGGATCAACCGGGTGCCGGTGAACCGGGAGATGATCGACGGGGCCCAGATACGCGAGGTGCTCGCGCTGGCCGTGCCCGTCCTGTCCCCGACGGAAGTGGTGACCCAGAAGCTGCGGGCCCTGCACGAGCACCACTGCGACTTCTCCCGCCTGATCCCGGCGGTGCGCGCGGTGCGTGAGCAACTCGACTGGCCGCAACTGCGCCGCAGTACGTCGGAGAACCCGTTCGCGATTGCCTTCCTGTCGCTGTGCGAGGCTCTGGGAATCGCCATCGACTGATTGAAGTCGTTGCGCCCGTGAGGCTTCCGGAGATTCTGCAGCCGACGAACGGCCGGGCGAAGTCGCGGATATCACGCTCGACCTGGTAGGTTACCCGTGCTCTCAGTCAGGTAACACCTCCGCCGGCTACGCCCGGAGCGGGGGTGGCGAGAGCCAGAAAGGACAGCGTGGACGAAGTTCTGGCCCGGGCCGCCATCTTCCAGGGAGTGGACCCGAGCGCGGTGGCGGCATTGTGCAGCCAGCTCCAGGAGGTCTCTTTTCCGCGAGGCCACCGGGTCTTCAACGAGGGTGAGCTCGGCGACCGGCTCTACATCATCACGGCGGGAACGGTGAAGGTCGGTTGCGCCACCCCCGACGGCCGCGAGAGTCTGCTGACGCTGATGGGGCCTGCCGACATGTTCGGCGAGCTCGCCATTTTCGACCCGGGCCCGAGGACATCGTCGGTCACCACCCTGACCGCCGTGCAGGCGGTCACCATGGACCGTGACGCGTTACGGGTGTGGATCGCCGAACGCCCGGAGATCGCCGACCAGCTGCTGCGCGTCCTGGCCCGCCGACTGCGGCGCACCAACGATGCGTTGTGCGACCTGATCTTCACCGACGTCCCGGGCCGCGTCGCCAAGCAGCTGCTGGACCTCGCCCGCCGCTTCGGCACCCAGCAGGACGGCGCGCTGCGCGTCGAGCACGGGCTCACCCAGGAGGAGATCGCCCAACTGGCCGGCTCATCACGGGAGACGATCAACAAGGCGCTGTCGGATTTCGCGCAGCGCGGCTGGATCGAGCAGCGGGGCAAGACGACCATCATCCGCGATCCCGCCCGGCTGGCCCGACGGGCTCAGCGCTGACACCGCCCGAAGTGATTTGGGCCACGTCGACGGCACGTGGCACCCACGGCGGACAGCCGGTTGGATAACCTTCGCGTCGGTCAGGCAGCCCCCGCGTTGCCCGCGACGCGATCCGTCCGCCACGCTTCAAAGTTCTTTGCGTGCGGGCGGATAGCGGCATTTCAGTTAATTTTTTTCGGATAACTGCGATGCAGGGTAGGGCTTGTTACTTAGGTTAGGCACAGCTAATCTTCAGGTAGCCTTCCCGGCTGATCCCCCTCACATTTTTCAGGAGTCACTGTGCAACTGGCCCGCCGTGCCGAACCGGCTCATCGCTACTGGCCTGAGCTGTCCGCGTCCTCGCCCCGTCCGACCAAGTTGCTGGGTGCAGCTGTGGCAATCGCCGGAGCCTCGGTGATCGCCATCAATCCGGTGGCACCCACCCTCCCGGTCGTGCAGGAGCGCGCCGTCGAACTCTCCGGCTGGATCGATCCGATCGGCGTCGTCGGCGACACGATCACCACGACCGTGCGCAACCTCGGCACCCAGGGTGCAGGCATCCTGACCGAGGGTCTGCCCGCCGCGTGGGAGATCATCACCGCGTCCTCGCTGTACAGCGAGATCGCCACCGCGGTCTTCAATCCGTTCCCGGGATTCGAGCAGTTCTTCGGCAACCTCGCCGGGTACGCCACCACGATCGGCACCGGCCTGAAGGAATCGGCGGCCGGATCCGCCGAGCACTACGGCAAGCTGCCGGAAGCACTGCAGACTGCGTGGGACTTCGTCCTGCAGGGGCAGTTCACCAAGGCGTTCGCCACGATCACCAGCTGGAACATCTTCGGTCTCGGTGAACTGGGCTGGCCGCTGGAGCCGATCTTCAAGATCCCGGGCGAGATCGCCCGCGACTTCGGCCTGAAGTCGGTGGCCGCGGTGCTCGACGTGCTGCTGGTCGCCAACAACGCGACGACCGGCTACGCGTACTCGCTGCTCAGCCCCCCGATCACCGCGGTCTACCAGCTGACCGACATCCTGAACGTCGTCTCCGCCTCGATCTACGACGGCGACTGGGTGACGGCGATCAGCGAGGTGATCAACGCCCCCGCCAAGGTGCTGAACGCGTTCCTGAACGGATACCAGCCGAGCGTGGCAGCCGACTGGGAGTTCTTCCCGGGCGTGTTCAGCAAGGACGGTCCCATCGATGCGTTCTTCGTGCAGCTGCCCAAGGCGATCGCCGCGGCGCTGGCCGGGGTGAAAGCAGGTGACGAGGCCACCGAGACCGGCACGGCGGCAGACGAATTGAGCCTGGTGTCGTCGCCGACTCTGGCCGGTAAGGACAGCCTGGTCACCCTGCCCGTCAGCACCGGCACCGACGAGGACGCCGCCGCGGTGCCCGACGAGGACGGCGGCACCACCGACCCCGCCGAGCCGACCCCCACCGACACGGCCGCACCGGTCGACGGCGAGGAGGCATCCGAGGACGAGACCGTCGCCGACCCGGCCGAGGACGCCACCGAGGAGGAGTCCGACGGTGTCACCGAAGACGACGCCACCGAAGACGACGCCACCGAAGACGAGGCGACCGACGACGACGTGACCGACGAGGACACGACCGACGACGACACCGAGGAGTCGACCGACTCGACTGACTCGGCCGATGACGACGCGACCGACAGCAAGGACGCCGCCGATTCGTCGGATGCCGGCGACAGCGGCAAGTCGGACAGCGGCAAGTCGGACAGCGGCGAGTAACAAGATCCAGGCAACGGAACGGCCCCCTCGGCACGAGGGGGCCGTTTCCGTCAGCCGAGCCGCTCGGCGTCAGCCGAGCCGCTCGGCGTCAGCCGAGCCGCTCGGCGAGACCGGGCTGTTCGCGCAGGGCGATGGTCAGCTGCACGCGCGACCGGACGTCGAGCTTGCGGAAGACCGATCGCAGATGTGTGTTCACGGTGTTCGGTGAGACACCCAGTTCCGAGGCAGCCGAACGATTCGTGTGCCCCGCACCGATCAGAGCCACGACACGCATCTCGGTCGGGGTCAGCGCAGCCCATCCGGTGCTCGGCCGGGATACAGCCGAGGTGATCCGGACGTCGCTGACGCCGTGCCTGCGCAGAAGACCTGCCACAGAACGGCTTCCCGACACCGCACCGACCCGCCGATAGATCTCCGCCGCTTCCGTCAGCGCGCGCACACCATCCTCGGGCCGCGCCTGTACCAGTTGCAGCGATCCGAGATCCCGGAGCGCGTCGGCGAGCAGCATGGGGCGAGGGGAATCGCGCAATACCTGCACCGCCCCGGCGACGGTGCCGACGTCGCCGTCCAGCAGGCCCCGAACCTGCGCAGCGGCGCCCTGCAGGCTCGCCACTCCTGGGTTGCGTTGCGCGGCAAGCTCAGCGATTCGAGCCGCCCGCGCTGCGAACACGGGGTCGCCTGCGCTGAGTCCGATTCCGGCCAGGATCCGCATCCACGGCGGCGACCACGGCCACGGATCCCGAAACTCCCCCGCCGCATCGAGCAGAGGCACCAGCAATGTCAGGGCGCCGTCGTGGTCACCGGTGGCAGCCTTGAGCCATCCCTGCATCAGGCGCAGCCGCGGCGACCGCTGTCTCCGGGTCCGCCCAGTGTCACCGGCGGGGTCCAACAGCTCTGCGGCCCTGCCGGTTTCGCCTCGGTGGACGGACACCGCGGCCAGCACCGTGCGTGCGTTGAGCCGGTAGGCATGGTTGCCTGTCTCGTCGGCCAGACGCAACAACGTCCGCGCGCCCGCCTCGGCGGCGTCGAACTGGGCGAGGCTGAGGTCCTGCCACATCTGCGCGTAGAGCATGGAAGGCAGTTGGCGGTCAACGTCATCGGCCGCGTCGCGGATCTTGGCCAGCATCGCCTCGGCCTCGTCGAACCGGTCCAGGTGCTGCAGCGTGCGGATCTCCTCGGCCAGGTAGGCATCATCGGACACCTGTCGCAGCTCGGTGAACCTCTCCAGCGCCAGCCGGTGCCGCCCCTCGTTGCGTGCCGCCTCGATCGAGGCCACCACCGCCAGCCGCTGGGCTTCGATGTCACCGAGTCGCTTCGCCTCGCCCAGTGCCCGGCGCGCCATGACCTCGACATCGGCACCGGCCTGCCTGCGGGAGGCCGCCAGCGCCTGAGCGGACGCCAGTCGCGCCCGGAGCGCCTGGGACACGTCGCCGAGCGTCAGCGCCGCGGTCGCGCGCCGTTCCATCTCCACGCAGTCACCGGCGCACCACAGCGCCCGGCAGGCCAGCAGTTCGAGGCCGGCGACGATCTCCGGCTCGACCGCCCGGGCGCGCAGCCGGTTCACCAGCGTCAGCGCCTCGCCCTCGCGCTGGGCACGCAACAGCGCCCCGACGGTGTGCTCGCCGGTCAGAAACCACAGCGGATGACCCTCCGACGTCAGCGCAAACGCGTGCGCGGCGATCTCGGCGGCCTGGTCGGGCAGCGACTCGCTGTCGCGTGCGGCCTGATCCAGCGCCAGGATGGCCTCCCGGTCGCCGCGAACGGCGCTGGCACGGAAATGGCCTGCCGCCGACAGCACAGAGCCGCCGCCGCCGACGAGGTGAAGGGCGCAGGCCCGGTGCAGGGACCGCCGGTCCTCCGATGTGATGTCGGCATAGACCGCAGCCCGGAACAGGTCGTGCGGGAAGTACACCTCGTGACCATCGCCGGCCAGCAGTCCGTGATCCTCGGCTTCCCTTGCCAGCGCTGCGATCTGGGCCTCCGACGTGTCCCCCAGTATCGTGGCGGCATCCGCCGCGCTCAGCGGCCGCCCCCAGACCGCGGCCAGCTGCACCAGCGCCGCGGCGCCACCGGTGAGCTGACGCAACCGGTCCCGTACGCGCAGGCCGAGTTCGGCATAGAGATCCGTAGCCTCCTGCTGTCGGCCGGCCCGGCGCGTGAGACCCTCGATCACCTGCACCGCCCAGAACGGATTCCCTCCGGTCTCGTCGAGCAGCGCGAGCAGACGCGCGGAGGGGCGGTGGTTCAACCGGTCCGCCGCCAGTTCCGCGAGATCGACGGCGCTCAACGGCCCGAGCGCGATCCGGGTGAGATGGGTGACGTCGTCGGCGCCGTCGACTATGTCCTCCAGCGCCCGTCCGACTCCGCGGCGGCCCGCCACCACCCACACGACCGGCGATCCGGACAGACGCGCGGCCAGCGCGCGCAGCGCGAACCGGGTCAACCGGTCGGCCCACTGCACGTCGTCGACGGAGATCAGCACGGGCGAGTGTTCGGCCAGTTCCTCCAGCAGCGCCCCGACGCGGTCGATCAGCCACAGCGGCTTGTCGTACAGCGCGGCCAGACTCTCGAAGGCCTCGCCGCTGAACAGCGGTTGCGGCCCAGACCGCAGCGCTACCAGAAGCGGTGCGCCGGAGGCGATCTGATCGCCCTCATCGGCCTTGCCGCCGCCCACCCGGAATCCTGCCCGCGCGGCCTGCTCGGCGATCTCGCGCAGCAGGGCGGACTTGCCGATGCCCGGTTCGCCGCTGATGACCAGCACGGCGCCCTGCCCCGTCCGGTTCGTGTGGCGCAGCGCGGTGAGTGCGCGGGACATCGCCTCGCCGCGTCCCCGGAGCACGATCCGCGTCATCTGCTCGTCCGTTCTTCTCAGCCGGATCGAGACCGCCGCGTGGCGGGTCGACGCAGTAGCCAACGCAGAGGCACGTGCGGATATTCGCATTGTGACCTGAGTCACACCCAGCGCTACTGTGAACGCGTGAGACCCGGTGCCCGGTACTCACGCTCAGGTGCGCCCCGACCGGCGGTATGCCGGCCCGCGCGCCGATTCCGCGCCGCTCCACTGAGCGACACCCCCGTCGATCTGCGAGCAGTCCGATCACACGCTGATCGGAAAATTTCACGTGTTCGTGCGATGGGCGGCGGGCGCGGACGGTGGTTGAGTCATGCCGGCGTGACATTACTCACCGGTAAGTTCCCGCCGCTGTCAGCCTCACCTCAGCCAGGAGTTCCCCATGCCCTCAGCCGTTCGCCACCCCCTCACCGCGGGCGCCGCCTTCCTCGGCGCCGGCGCGATCGCCGCGTCCACCCTGGTCGCCGTGCCCGACATGCCCGTGACATCCCTGCACCCGCCGGCCGCGTACTCGGCCGCGGTGAACTTGCTGGCATCCGGCGACGCGCTCGCCGCCTACCAGGGTCTTTTCCAGGGCGTCACGGCCAATATCGGCACGTTGGTCGACAACGCCGATCCCGGCGCGCTGCTGCGCCAGTTCCTGCTCAACCAGCTCGACAGCCTCGCCACCCTGGCCGGCGGCCTCGGCGACACAGCCTCCGGCATCGCAGGCGCGGTGTTCACCGAGGTGCCGCAGTTGGTGCAGACGGCGATCAATCAGCTTGCCGCAGGCCAGATCTCGGACGCCGTCGGCAGTCTGATCAAGGTGCCGCTGGCCGTGGTGCTTCCGGTGGGCGAGCTGCTGCCCGCGCTGCAGGAGGTGCTGACCAAGCCGCTGCGGAATCTCGCGAACATCATCGACTCGTTCACCGTGGACCCGCTGGCCACCACGCTGCTGCTCAGCGGTTTCATCGCACCGCTGATCAGCACTCCCGGGGCGATCGCGGCCGCGGTGCAGGATGTCTTCGACGCGTTCGGCAAGTCCCCGGCGGCGGTACTGGACGCGCTGATCAAGGCACCGGCCACGATCATCGACGGCTTCCTCAACGGCGGGTACGGCCCCGACCTGGGTCCATTGGTCCAGCCGGGCGTGACCGTGAAGGCCGGCGGTCTGCTGAGCTCGCCGGGGTTGGTGCTACAGCCCGACGGCACCCTCTTGCTCACCACCGGCGGCCCGCTGTCCACACTGCAGCAGCTGATCAAGCAGATCACCGCCGCGATCACCCCCACAGCCCCGACGCCGGCCGCGGCGGCGGTGTCGACGGCAGCGGTGACCACCGTGCCGGACGGCGCGCAAACCGTCACCCTGACCACCGGCGACACACCGGCTCCGGCAACCGGACCCGCGACGGAGTCGGCACCAGGCCCCGCAGAGTCCGACGATGCACAGGGCGCCGCCGAGGGTTCGGCACCCGTGGGATCCGAGGTCGCGGACGGGCCGACCGGCAGTCCGGCGCAGACTCCGGTGTCTGCCGACGACGAAGCAGCCGCCGAAGAAACCGAAGCCGCCGACGAGACAGATGTCGACGACACGGATGCCGCCGAAACCGATGCGGACGCGACCGAAACGAATGCAGGAGAACAGGAGTCAGCGGACAACGACGGCGACCAGGGTCCGACCGGTCACGATTCGACCGCGGGATCGAGCGCGGGATCGAGCGCCGGGGCGCATGCGAGCTCCCCGGCGGATTCGGGATCGGACTCGGCGTCGACCAAGAGTGACGCCGGCGCATCGAAGACCGACACAGCCGCCTGAGTGGCCCGGGGGCGCCGTCTCTTCAGCAGGCGGCGCCCCCACGGGCGTTTTCGGCGCCGGTTCGCGGGTAAGCCCCCGCCATGTCGAGATCCATGACCCATGAGCCATCGGTCCTCCCGCAGAAACCCAGCATCGCGCCGGCCCTGCTTCTCGGGCTCGGTCTGGGCGGCTTCATCGACGGCATCGTGTTGCACGAGATTCTGCAGTGGCATCACATGGTCAGCCACGTGGACGAGTACCCGACGGACACCCTGGCGGGACTCGAAGTCAACGTCCTCGCCGACGGCTTCTTCCACGTCGGGACCTGGATCCTGGTGTGGGTGGGCACGCTGCTCACCGTGGTGGCCTGGCGTAAGGGCCGGCTGGCGCCCACGTGGTCCTTCCACTTCGGGCTCCTACTGGCAGGGTGGGGCATCTTCAACGTCGTCGAGGGGCTGATCAACCATCAGATTCTCGGCATCCATCACGTGCGCGACGACCTCGGCGCCCCACTGTCCTGGGACATCGGGTTCCTGATCTTCGGCGCGCTCCTCATCGCCGGAGGCTGGGCCCTCTACCGGCGGGGCGCCCGCACACTGGACGCGCAGACCGCCGGCGCCGAGGGAGTGCAGCAGTGACCGGGCCTGACGAAGGCACCTTTGACGTGGTGGTCGGCGGCGTTCACGACCGTGACGAACAGACGATCTCTCGTGACACCACGCTCGCCGAGGCCGAGGCGGACTTCGAGGAGCACGCCAGGCTGGTGCCCACGCAGCACCGCTACGTGCAGGTGCGGCACAGCGGCGAGGACGGCGCGATTGTCAAGACCTATCCGGCCACCGGCTAGAGGTGCCGCTGGGGCCTCGATTTTCAGTCGTCCGTGGTCCGCCGTCGCGAGGTTCACGTTGCAGTGAGGGACCGGACGACCAACGGTGGGCAGCGACAGGCGTTCCTGCAGAGGGTGGTTCATCCGCCGTGTCCGTGCCGTCGGCCGTAACGCTGTGCCCCGCGATGGCTGTCTCGGTCGTACCTGAGCCGGACGTGCGCGTTGCGTCAACGCTGTGGCGAGAAACGACGCTCGGCCGCTCCGGCGCGTCAAACGAATCCCGGCCAAGGTGCCGAGGTTCGGGCGGCTGCGAGGTGGGCTCCACACGTTCGGAGCCGATGACCGGCGGTGAAGCACCGCCGACTGCGGTGTCCTTACTCGGGACGTCGTCCGCTGCCAGGGACTCGCCCGGCTGCGGCACTCCGGTCGACTCCGGCCCTCCTTCTGCCGCAGAAGCCATGGCGTCCAGCCCAGTTCGCAGAGAGGTGCCTTCCGCCTCATCGCGCGCCGATTCACTCCGTGGCGGATCGGACTTCCCGAGCCCGACGCCCGACACCACAGGTTCGGCGCCGGCGGTTCGCTCCATTCCCGTCCCGACATCGTCAGCGCGGGTTGCCGGACGGGGCGGCTCGGGAATCTTCAGCAGTGGCGGCAGGCCTACGACAGCCAGGGCGTTGTTGATGCCCTGACCGACGGCGTTCACCAGATCGACGATCAGCTTGGCCGGGTCGACTTTCGGAATCAGCCGCGCAACAGTGGGTTCCCACGGCGGAATGCTGCGGTCATAGCCCAGTTCCACGAGCACCCGGAAGAACGGCTCGACCACGTCGATCAGTGGCTCGGGCACGCCGAGTGTGCGCAGCGGACCGAACAACGGGAGATCAGGATTGTCGAACACGTAGTAGCTCGTATCCCCGAATGTGCCGCGGTAGGCGGGCGACGTCGTGGGGTCCTTGGCGGGCAGGCTGACGTCGAAGGAGTACATGTGGACGTAGACGAGGCCCAGTATCGCGTTCAGGTCGGCGAGCAGATTGAGCGGATACAGCGGAAATCGGTGAACCCGTCGTACTGCCGCGCGATTTCGACTGTGTCGAACGGGGTGTCGGTCGCCGCGGGGCCGTTGAGGAGAAGATCGAGGATCGGAATGTGGACGCCGGCGAACCGGGACGCCAGCCCGCCGTTCGGCAGATTGGGGTCACCGCTGAGCACGAAGTCGATGTCGGGGACGGAGCCTTCGGTCCCCGCCGGGTACTGCTCAGCGAGCCGGCGCTTCACCACGTTCGCGACCCCGGCGCCCTGTGAGATGCCGTAGATCACCCGGTGGTCATTCTCGTTCGCCGCTACCGCCGCCTCCAGGCTGTCCGCACCCTTCTGTAGCGATCGATTGGCGGTCAGATCGAAGAGCCCCGTGAGCTTCCACCATGGCTCGTCCGGCCATGCAGGCCCACCGAGACCGAAGAGCCTCGGGTCCCCGAGCGCGAGCCCAAGGAGACGGAATATCCCGGTGATGGGCCAGAACTCCTCGGGCGTGGTCACCGGGACGTAGTCGATGTCCCCCGGGTGGGTCGGGGCGATGTACTGGTTCTTGACGATGTCGATGGTGATGTCGTCGGGCGTCGGGCACGTGGTGCCGCACACGATCAGTGCGGTGGTGTCGGCGGACAGGTTCATCGCGGGGGTCTCGCTCTGTACCGGTGTCAGCGTGCCGGCGGTCAGCACGAGGCCGGCGGTCGCCATTGCCACCGTCACCCGACTTGTGACCGGACGAAGCCTGCGTGCCCCTGTGGTGGACAACAGCGTGCGGCGCCCACCGGATTTCGTTCCATTTCTCATCACAGCCCCCCGTGCCATCCCGTGGAGCCAGCCCCACATCTGGTCAACGGATCATCACTCATCGGCGGGCGAGACCGCTCAGTAGTGCGATACTGAGACGTCGTCCGATGAGCGAGCGGCACATCTGCGGCCTTGGAAGCTTGTCACCATGGTGTTCGAGGCTGCTGATCGGTTCGCTCATCAGCGTTGCCCCGCTGCCGACGGAAAAATGTCAGAAAATACGCCTGCATCACCGCGAACATGAACGCCGTGCTGATGCCGAACAGCAGGACGCCGTTCACCGCCTCCAGCGTGCTGATCAAACGCAACCGCTCCGGCAACACCAGACCGGGTACGTCGAGCGAGACCATGGTGCTCAGGGAATAGACCGAGGCGTCCGTGAAAGAGTCGAACGCGCCGAGCCATCGGTATGCAGACGCCCAGAGCACACCCTCCAGACCGTGTAGAACCGCGAGCGTCAATGCCACGAGTCCGATGCTGCTGCTCACGATCGAAATCGCCCGCCTCGAACCGAACGTGCGCATCCCGAATCGGCGCCTGATCCGCGCTTCCATATGGAATGCCATGACGACTACCCCGACCGTGTGGATCGCGATCGTCAGCACGATGAGCGACAAACCCACGATCCAACTCGCCAGGTCCACGCTCCCCTCCATCAGCTGACGTCAGAACAATTGTGTGGCAAGCACTTGCAGATGACGGCGATCACTTCTCGGCAGGTACGGCCACCGGGTGAGTCGCCGTGCGAAACCTCCGGAACATCCGGGTCAGCGGTCGGCGTGACATCACCCTGCCCCATCGAATCACCACGCTATTTACAGCGGTCCAGAAAGTCGACCGCAGGTTTTCTGATGGCCTCCAGTTCGGCCCGCACTTGTGGGTTGGCGTCCATGTACTCCTGCATCCGGGTGCGCATCTCTTCCTTGGACTGGCCCTTGAGAGTAGCGAAGAAATCGTTGACAGGCGGATGGGTGAAGAGATAGACCGAGACCGAGGCAGCGACCCCCGCTCTTACCCCTGCCCAATCCGCGGGCGAACAATTCGGCGGGGCGGGCGGAGGGGGCGCCGGCGGCTGAGCAGCGGCTACGGACCCGCCCAGGACCGTTGCACAGACCAGCATCGCAGAGCTGACGGTTCCGAACGCTATCCGGCGCCCAAACCGGTTTAACCGCAATGTCATCGCCGATCCTCCTTCAGTGAACGAGTGGATTGCCATCACCCGAAACCGGTGGGCTGCACCGAGACAGCGGTATCGCGTCATCGACGCGATACGGAGAGCCGACGGGTCATTCACGAGATGGGGACGCCGAAGCGCGACTGACGCGGACATCGAGATCGCTGGGACAGCGCCGCCTGGGCTGATCCCGGCCTCATGTAGCACTGAAGTCATCGCACGGCTACTTCCGCGATTCAGAGGTGGCGAGGCTCCGCGCACCCTATGGGTTCACGATAGGTCGACCGACCTCAGCGTGCGGGCATATTCGTCATTGCAGATCTATTTGAATAGTCACACAAGGGATTTCGCGACACCGTCATCGTCGCCTCTGCTGCCCTGCCTGCCGGAGGCCGCGTTTCGGCTTCTGCGCCGATTCGGACACTCTGGGCAGCGCTGGCTCCTTAGAATCTCTTCGAGGCTAGCGAGAGAAGACGTCCATGAAGCCTTGGGTACAACGCGTCGCCGTGTCCGCCGTCGTTCTGACAACATTGCCACTGATCGAACTGTCCGCGTCACCCGTCGCCCGCGCTCAGCCACCACCGCCACCGTGTCCGCCGGGCATGTACTGGAACTTCACCACGCTGATTTGTGAGTATCCGCCGCCGCCTCCGTTGTACGTCGATCCGTGGTTGCCCGTCTATGTCCCAGACCTTGTCGATGTAGATCTCGATCTAGATATCCCGGTCCCCGGACCTCCAGGGCCGCCTGGAGTCGGGGGTCCGGGACCGCCTGGCGTCGGGGCCCCTGGACGACCGGGAGCCGGGCCTCCGAGACCGGGCGCCGGACGGCCCGGACCCGCACCGCGGCCTCCCGCGCCCAGGCGCGGCGGTGGTGGACGACGTCGCTGACATCGCTTCCCCGCGAAGCGTTCTGGCGCCCGTGCGAGCCTGATCGGCAGCGAGTCAGCGTGCCTCCAGCGGCAGCCGCTCACGAATTCTCTTGTGCGAGAGACAGAACATCGCTTCCTGTGGCCGTCGCCGATGTCCTCAGTCTGGGATGCCCACATCTGTCGGTGGTCGAATGTAT
>NZ_BCRS01000027.1 GCF_001552715.1 Mycolicibacterium vaccae NBRC 14118 = CIP 105934
CCAGCCGCAGGACCGTCGCCCGCAGGTCCGCCAGGTGGGCTGCGACAGCGGCCAGCGCGTCGCCGGTCAACGCCTGCGCCACCGCGGCCTCGTACCCGGCCACGCCCACCAGCCTCAAGTGTGGGGAGGCGAGTGCGGCGCGGGCCACCTCGGCGGCGGTCTCCGCCGACCGGCACCCGGTCCGCCCGCCCGGCATCCCGATGTCGACGCACACGTCGACCGGTCTGGCCGCGCCGGCCAGCGCCCGGGTCATCAGCTGCACGCCGCGCACCGAGTCCACCCAGCACACGAACCCCAGGCCGGGGTCGCGGTCCAGTTCGGCGGCCACCCAGCGCAGCCCGGCTTCGTCGACCAGTTCGTTGGCCAGCACCAGTTCGCGGACCCCGAACGCGCGGTACACCGCGGCCTGTGCGACGGTCGCGACCGTGATCGCGACGGCGCCGGCGGCCAGCTGGCGGGCCGCCAGCTGCGGAGACATGTGCGTCTTGCCGTGCGGGGCCAGTTGCACGCCCCGGTCGCGGCACCAGGCGGCCATCGTCTCGATGTTGTGTGCGACCGCGTCGGCGCGCAGCACACAGGCCGGGCTGCCGGGCCCCGAGCGGGGCAGTATGGGGCGCTGGGCGACGATCTGCGCCGGGGTGTGTCCCCACCACGGCGCCGGGACACCCTTGTAGCTCCAGTCCAGGGTGCGGTGAGTCAGGCCACGCACCGCGGCGGTGTCGATTAGAGCGTGGGCGGACGGGGTCATTTGTTCATTTAAGCTGGCACGTCGTGACGTCCCCCGATTCTGTTGACGACATCCCCGAGCAGTTCCGCATCCGGCAGGCCAAGCGTGAGCGGCTGCTGGCCGAGGGGCGCGACCCGTACCCGGTGATGGTCGACCGCACCCACACCCTCGCGGAGCTGCGCGCGGCGTTCCCGGACCTGGCCGCCGACACCAAGACCGGTGAGCAGGTCGGCGTCGCGGGGCGGGTCATCTTCGCGCGTAACTCCGGCAAGCTCTGCTTCGCGACGCTGCAGGAGGGCGACGGCACGCAGCTGCAGGCGATGATCAGCCTGGACCAGGTCGGGCAGGAATCCCTGGACGCGTGGAAGGCCGATGTCGATCTCGGTGACATCGTTTTCGTGCACGGAGAGGTGATCAGCTCCCGACGCGGCGAACTTTCTGTGCTCGCCGACTCCTGGCAAATCGCTGCCAAGGCGCTGAGGCCGCTGCCGGTCGCGCACAAGGAATTGAGTGAGGAATCCCGGGTTCGGCAGCGTTACGTCGACCTGATCGTGCGTCCCGAGGCGCGCGAGATCGCCCGGCAGCGGGTGGCCGTGGTGCGCGCGGTGCGGTCGGCGCTGGAGCGCCGCGGTTTCCTCGAAGTCGAGACCCCGATGCTGCAGACGCTGGCCGGCGGGGCCGCGGCCCGGCCTTTTGTGACGCACTCCAATGCGCTGGACGCCGACCTTTACCTACGCATCGCGCCGGAACTGTTTCTGAAGCGCTGTGTGGTGGGTGGATTCGACCGGGTCTTCGAGTTGAATCGAAACTTCAGAAACGAAGGCGCGGATTCCACGCATTCACCTGAATTCGCGATGTTGGAGACATATCAGGCGTACGGAACCTATGACGATTCCGCGGTCGTCACCCGGGAACTTATTCAGGAGGTCGCCGACGAAGCGATCGGCACCCGTCAGGTCCCATTGGCGGATGGCTCCGTCTACGACCTCGACGGTGAATGGGCGACGCTGGAAATGTATCCGTCATTGTCCGAGGCGCTCGGTGAAGAGATCACCCCGCAGACCCCTGTACAGCGGCTTTGGCAGATCGCCGACGGTTTAGGAGTCGAGATCGCCCGTGACCGGGGTTATGGGCACGGGAAATTGGTGGAAGAACTGTGGGAATTCACCGTTGGTGACAAGCTGTGGGCGCCGACGTTCGTGCGTGATTTCCCGGTCGAGACCACGCCGCTGACGCGGCCGCACCGCAGCATCGACGGCGTCACTGAAAAATGGGATCTTTACGTACGCAACTTCGAGTTGGCGACCGGATACTCGGAGCTGATCGATCCCGTCATTCAGCGTGAACGTTTCGAAGCCCAGGCGCGTGCCGCTGCGGCCGGAGATGACGAGGCAATGGCGCTTGACGAGGATTTTCTGGCCGCTCTTGAGTACGGCATGCCTCCTACTACCGGAACCGGAATGGGCATCGACCGACTTCTGATGGCGTTGACCGGACTGTCGATTAGGGAGACCGTTTTGTTCCCGATTGTTCGCCGACACGGCAACTGAACTGCTTCGAATCGAACGTTGTTGAATGGCCCGCCCGTTTATGGCACATTGGTGCCAGCGATGGGGCCATATCCGCCCATCTGAGACGTGAGAAGGGCAGTACGGTAATGGCGAAGAAAGTCACCGTCACGTTGGTCGACGATTTTGACGGTGAGGGCGCCGCCGACGAGACCGTTGAATTCGGTCTCGATGGTGTCAGCTATGAGATCGATCTGTCCGCCAAGAACGCCGCAAAGCTGCGAAATGATTTGAAGCAATGGGTGGACGCCGGCCGTCGGGTCGGCGGCAGGCGCCGCGGGCGCGCCGTGGGCACCGGCCGCGGCCGCGCCGCGATCGACCGGGAGCAGAGCGCGGCCATCCGCGAATGGGCCCGTCGCAACGGCCACAACGTCTCCACCCGCGGGCGGATTCCGGCCGACGTCATCGACGCCTTCCACGCAGCAACGTAACTACCGATTGCCGGTGCGTCTCACGCCGGTTTTTCGTTCGCTGCTGGCGAACCGAAGGCGACGCGGATTCGGAAACGAAATGCCGCTGCCCCGCGTTGCTTGTATCAGCGTCGGGTTTCTCGTCCTCTGCCAGTTCTGTCGTCATTCCGTCAGTTACCGGCGGGCGGGGCACTCGGAGCCGCCGACCATTAGAGTGGACGGCGTAGGTGCGAAGCGCTGGGTGAAGACCGCCCGCGAGACGGCGCAGTGCGAGCACCTCCATATATGCAATGGAGAGCAGGTAACCACGGATGTTCGAAAGATTCACCGACCGTGCGCGTCGGGTTGTCGTCCTGGCTCAAGAAGAGGCCCGGATGCTCAACCACAACTACATCGGCACCGAGCACATCCTGCTGGGCTTGATCCACGAGGGTGAGGGCGTCGCCGCCAAGTCGCTCGAATCGCTGGGCATCTCGCTGGAAGGCGTGCGCAGCCAGGTCGAGGAGATCATCGGCCAGGGCCAGCAGGCGCCGTCCGGGCACATCCCCTTCACCCCCCGAGCCAAGAAGGTGCTCGAGCTCAGCCTGCGCGAGGCGCTGCAGCTCGGCCACAACTACATCGGCACCGAGCACATCCTGCTCGGCCTCATCCGCGAGGGTGAGGGCGTGGCGGCCCAGGTCCTGGTCAAGCTCGGCGCCGAACTGACCCGGGTGCGCCAGCAGGTCATCCAGCTGCTGAGCGGCTACCAGGGCAAGGAGACGGCCGAGGCCGGAACCGGCGGCCGCGGCGGGGAGGCGGGCAATCCGTCCACCTCGCTGGTGCTCGACCAGTTCGGGCGCAACCTGACCGCCGCCGCGATGGAGGGCAAGCTCGACCCGGTCATCGGCCGCGAGAAGGAAATCGAGCGGGTCATGCAGGTGCTGAGCCGCCGCACCAAGAACAACCCGGTGCTGATCGGCGAGCCCGGCGTCGGCAAGACCGCGGTCGTCGAGGGCCTGGCCCAGGCGATCGTGCACGGCGACGTGCCCGAGACGCTGAAGGACAAGCAGCTCTACACGCTCGATCTGGGTTCGCTGGTCGCAGGCAGCCGCTATCGCGGTGACTTCGAGGAACGCCTCAAGAAGGTGCTCAAGGAGATCAACACCCGCGGCGACATCATCCTGTTCATCGACGAGCTGCACACCCTCGTCGGCGCCGGCGCTGCGGAAGGCGCCATCGACGCGGCGTCCATCCTGAAGCCGAAGCTGGCCCGCGGCGAGCTGCAGACCATCGGTGCGACCACCCTCGACGAGTACCGCAAGTACATCGAGAAGGACGCCGCGCTGGAGCGCCGCTTCCAGCCGGTCCAGGTCGGCGAGCCGACGGTCGAGCACACCATCGAGATCCTCAAGGGTCTGCGCGACCGGTACGAGGCGCACCACCGCGTGTCCATCACCGACGGGGCGATCGCGGCCGCGGCAACACTGGCCGACCGGTACATCAACGACCGGTTCCTGCCGGACAAGGCGATCGACCTGATCGACGAGGCCGGCGCCCGGATGCGCATCCGCCGGATGACCGCGCCGCCGGACCTGCGTGAGTTCGACGAGAAGATCGCCGACGCGCGCCGGGAGAAGGAGTCCGCGATCGACGCGCAGGACTTCGAGAAGGCCGCCAGCCTGCGCGACAAGGAGAAGACCCTCGTCGCGCAGCGCGCCGAGCGTGAGAAGCAGTGGCGCTCAGGCGATCTCGATGTCGTGGCGGAAGTCGACGACGAGCAGATCGCCGAGGTCCTGGGCAACTGGACCGGCATCCCGGTGTTCAAGCTGACCGAGGAGGAGACCACGCGTCTGCTCCGCATGGAGGACGAGCTGCACAAGCGGATCATCGGCCAGGAGGATGCCGTCAAGGCCGTCTCCAAGGCGATCCGCCGCACCCGTGCCGGTCTGAAGGATCCCAAGCGTCCGTCGGGGTCGTTCATCTTCGCCGGCCCGTCCGGTGTCGGTAAGACCGAGCTGTCCAAGGCGCTGGCGAACTTCCTGTTCGGCGACGACGACGCGCTCATCCAGATCGACATGGGCGAGTTCCACGACCGGTTCACCGCGTCGCGGCTGTTCGGTGCCCCTCCGGGGTACGTCGGCTACGAAGAGGGCGGCCAGCTCACCGAGAAGGTGCGCCGCAAGCCGTTCTCCGTGGTCCTGTTCGACGAGATCGAGAAGGCCCACCAGGAGATCTACAACAGCCTCCTGCAGGTCCTCGAGGACGGTCGCCTGACCGACGGCCAGGGCCGCACGGTCGACTTCAAGAACACCGTGCTGATCTTCACCTCGAACCTCGGTACGAGCGACATCAGCAAGGCGGTCGGTCTGGGCTTCACCCAGGGTGGCGGCGAGAACAACTACGAGCGGATGAAGCAGAAGGTTCACGACGAACTGAAGAAGCACTTCCGTCCGGAGTTCCTCAACCGCATCGACGACATCATCGTGTTCCACCAGCTGACGCAGGACGAGATCATCAAGATGGTCGACCTGATGATCGGCCGGGTCTCCAAGCAGCTCGCTGCCAAGGACATGACGATGGAGCTGACCGACAAGGCCAAGTCGCTGCTGGCCAAGCGCGGGTTCGACCCGGTGCTGGGCGCGCGCCCGCTGCGCCGGACCATCCAGCGCGAGATCGAGGACGCGCTGTCGGAGAAGATCCTCTTCGAAGAGGTCGGACCCGGTCAGCTCGTCACCGTCGACGTCGAGAACTGGGACGGCGAGGGCCAGGGCGAGGACGCGGTGTTCACGTTCTCCGGCGCCCGCAAGCCGGTTGCGGCTGCCGAGCCGGACCTGGCACAGGCCGGTGCCGGCGGCGCTGCGTCCGCAGCCGAATAACGTCGTCAACCACAACGGGCGGTCACCTGCGGGTGGCCGCCCGTTGGGCTTTGTGAAGGTGGCTTACGTGGGCGGTGCGGTTGGGCTTACGATGCAGAAGTAATCGACGGGCCCCGGAACCTGGTGAAATTCCAGAACGGTCGCGCCACTGTGAAAGTCAGACCCGGACCCGTCGCCCTCATCACTGGGACGCGACATCCCTGAAAGGAACCGGGCATGACTTCTCCTCACGCGAGCAGGACACGGGCGGGCGCCATCGACCTCTCCGGCACCAAAGCCGCGGTCTGGCTGTCTCTCACCGCATTCTTCGCGCTGGTGGTGCTGTATTTCATCGGCATGGATCAGGGTGCGACGTCGGTCTTCGGCAGCAACACCTACATCCACGAGTTCGTGCACGACGCACGGCACCTCCTCGGTTTCCCCTGCCACTGATTCAGCGGCAGGAAGGGACAACCGAAAATGGAGAAGCAGATCATCTGGCGTGGCCTCTTGGCCGGCGCCGCGGCAGGCGTGCTCGGGTTCTTGTTCGCCCGGATCTTCGTCGAGCCGCAGATCGAGCTGGCGATCGGCTATGAGGACGGCGTCGGTGCCGCGCACGAGGCGATCGAGGCCGCCGCGGGCGCCGCAGGCCACAGTCACGGCGACGGGGGAGGCTTCAGTCGCGCTGTGCAGATGAACATCGGCATGGGTCTGGGCGTGCTGCTGTTCAGCCTCGCGATCGGCGCGTTGTTCGCGGTCGTGTTCGCGGTCGCCTACGGGCGGGTCGGTGCCGTGTCGGCACGGCTGCTGTCGCTCTACATCGCGGGCGGCATGCTGTTGAGCCTGTATGTCGTTCCGTCGCTGAAGTATCCGGCGAGTCCGCCCGCGCTGAGCCTGGATGAGACGATCAGGCAGCGCACGCTGCTCTACCTCGCCGTCGTGGTGCTCTCGGCGGCATTGCTGGTCGGTGCGGTGTACCTGGGCAGGCGGTGGTCGGCCAGGCTGGGCGCATGGAACGCCACGCTCGCCGCCGGCGGCGCGTACGTGGTCGCGGTCGCGGTCGTGATGCTGATCCTGCCGTCGATCAACGAGACCCCCGGTCCGTTGGTAGACGATGCGGGAGTCATCGTCTACAAGGGCTTCCCGGCCGATGTGCTCTACGACTTCCGCCTCTACTCGCTGGGCACCCAGGTCGTGGTCTACGCCACGATCGGACTGGTGTTCGCGGCGATGGTGTCGCGGCTGTTCGGGGAACGTAAGCAGTCCGTCAGCGGGTGAGTCCGGTCAGCGAGGTCGTCCGGCTGACGCTGGTGTCGCATGCGATGACCGATGCGATGGCGGCCGGACGGTTCCCCGTCGACGAGCCCGTGAACCCGCTCGGCCGAGACCAGATCGCCAAGGTCGGCCGAGCCGACCTCGGTCAGGCCGAGCGGGTCTTCTGCGGGCCGGAGATGCGTGCCCGGCAGACCGCCGAGCTGCTGGGTCTGCACGCGACGGTCGAGACCGGGCTCGCCGATCTGGACTGCGGCCGGTGGCGGGGCGACGAACTCGGCGGCGTGCCACCGGCCGACATGGCCGTCTGGCTGACCGATCCCGTGCGCGCGCCGCACGGCGGCGAATCGGTGGTCGAACTGATCGCCCGGGTGGGCCGGTGGCTGGATTCGGTGACTACCGCGCGCACCCGCGTCGTGGCGGTCACCCATCCGGCGGTGGTCCGGGCGGCGATCCTGGTGGCGCTCGACGCGCCGCCGAAGTCGTTCTGGCGCATCGACGTCGCACCGGTGAGTCGCACGGCGCTGCACTTCCGCGGGTACGCGTGGAACCTGCGGGGCGCCCCGATCAGTTCGGAATGAGGTCGAAGGTCTGTCGGGCGATCGACATCAGCCACGCCGCGGCGGTCTGGCTGCGGAACTCCGGCCAGTTCGACTGCAGGCTGACGACCCACGGCTGACCGGAGGCGTCGACGGCGTACCAGCTGAACGTCAGGTCGCCCGGCAGGTTTCCTGCCTTGGCGCCGATGTAGGGCCACTCACCGCGGTCGAGGTCGATGCCGGGAACGGCGGACAAGATGTCTCTGACCGGCGCGGCCTCGCCGACCGCGCCCTTCTGCAGCGCGGCGTGCAGCCGGCAGATGTCGGCGGCGCTGCCGTACCACTCGGCGCCGATGTCGGAGGCCGGCATGTGGGTGCGCTTCGGGTCCGGTTCGTACGGGCGGCTGTTGGTCTGCTGCAGCAACCGGGCGCGACCTTCGCGGGAGGCCTGCTTCCACTGGTCACGCAGATCCGGCGTGCCCCAACCGACCGAGAACAACTCGTGCATGGTCGGAAACGGGGTCATGCTGGCCGGATCGTGATGGCCGGCGGCCACCAGGGCCCGCTCGATGGCGCCGGGCCCGAGACGCTCGATGAGCAGGTCGGTGGCCATGTTGTCGCTGGCCGAGATCATCTGCTGGGCGGCGTCGCGCACGGTCACCGTGGCCCCCGGGTCCAGTTCGTCGAACGCGGACGAGCCGACGGCCTTGGCGCCCTCGGTGATCGTCAGGGTGTCGGTCCACTCCAGGGTGTCCGCTTTGACCGCGTCGGCGACCGCGAGCAGTACGTACAGCTTGAAGATCGACGCCAGCGGCAGCGACAGGTCGGTGTTGGAGCCGGCCACCTTGACGCAGCGACCGTCCTCCACCTTGGCCACCTGGTAGGAGTAGCGGGCCCCGGCCGCGGTCAACAGCTCGTCGATGTCCGACCATTGGTCGACCGTCGGCGGCACCAACTCAACCTGGAACCGGTCCACCATGCCCGCTGCATCGGTGCGCAGCTCGATGGTCTGGGCCACCCCGTAGGACGTCAGCACGTTCAGTTTCGCGTGCCCGGCGCCCACGTCGACGTCGGTGACCGTGAAGGGCCTGTCCCACCACATCCGGTCGAGTGTCACCCCGACGTGCTCGACAGCCTCCGGCGCGGCCAGCGTGCGGATGCCGACCTCGCCGATCGGCCAGTCGCTGTTGAGCATGTCCATGGTCTGCTTGGCACGCAGACCCTGGGGCGTGTTGATCTGGATGGGCACGCCGTATGCCGCGTCGGCCGGAGCCGGACGCGTGGCGGCACATCCGCAGGCCACGGACGCGACGCAGACCAGGCTGACCGCCAGCGCGGTCGCTCTGCGCCTTATCCGGCCTGCGTTACGACGTGGTGTCAGTCCTTGCAACGTCGAGTACAACCTCGAACTCCAGCAGGGAGGCGCCGGTGGCCACCGGGTTGGCGCGCTCACCTGCGTGTGCCTCGATCGCAGGCCCGTTCGCCCAGGCCTGGAACGCTTCCTCGGACTCCCACTGCGTGACCACGAAGTAGCGGGTCTCACCCTTGACCGGGCGGAGCAGCTGAAAGCCCAGGAATCCGGGTTGGTTGTCGACGGCGTGGGCGCGGTGGCCGAACCGCTTCTCCAGCTCCGGGCCTGCGTCCGGGGGCACCTCGATTGCGTTGATCTTCACCACAGCCATGCCGTTCAGGTTACCGCCTCCGTCTCGGCATGATGTCTGCATGGATTCGGGGCGCAGTTTCGCAGGCGGGGATCTGCTCACCTTCCGGGGCGGCGCGGGCCGTCCGCTGGTGCTGGTGCACGGACTGATGGGCCGGGGTACCACGTGGCCCCGGCAGACGTCGTGGCTGGCCCGGTTCGGGCGGGTGTACACCTACGACGCGCCGTGGCACCGGGGCCGCGAGGTCGCCGATGCGCATCCGATCTGCACCGAGCGGTTCGTCGCCGACCTCGGCGCGGCCGTCGCAGAGCTCGGTGAGCCCGCGGTGATGATCGGTCACTCGATGGGGGCGCTGCACTCCTGGTGTCTGGCTGCCGAGCGGCCGGACCTGGTGGCCGCGGTGGTCGTCGAGGACATGGCTCCGGACTTCCGGGGGCGCACGACCGGCCCGTGGGAGCCGTGGGTGCATGCGCTGCCGGTGGAGTTCGGCACCGCCGAGCAGGTGTACGCCGAGTTCGGTCCGGTGGCGGGCCGGTACTTCCTCGAGGCGTTCGACCGGACGGCGACAGGCTGGCGGCTGCACGGACACCCGGACAAGTGGATCGAGATCGCCGCAGAGTGGGGCAGACGCGACTACTGGGAGCAGTGGCGGGCGGTCTCGGTGCCGGCGCTGCTGCTGGAAGCGGGCGCCTCGGTGGCCCCGCCGGGGCAGATGCGCGAGATGGCCGAGATGGTGCGCGACGCCAGGTATCTGCACGTGCCGGGCGCCGGACACCTGATCCACGACGACGCCGCCGGGAAATACGAACGGGCGGTCACGGAGTTCTTGACAGTGTGTTCTTGAAGCTTGATCACGGGTCTGCGGCCGGTCGTTCTTGACCAGCCGTTTCTAACGGCGTTCGCCGGACGCGCTCGAGGACGGCCAGCTCGGGTGTTCCTCGAACCGGGTGCGGATCGCGTCGAGGTCGTGGTGCACCCGGTTCCAGTCGGGGTCGTCGAACAGGCGGCCCGACATCGGTGCAGCCCAGCGGAACTGGTCCCGGTGCAGGCGAAGGTGGCCGGACCGGTGGGCAGCCCAGCTCACCACGACGGCCAGCGCGAACGGAGAGAGAAGGATCAGATATGCCAGTGCGGTACTCATGGCAGTAATAGTCCGCTCAGATAACATCCGGCCAACAGTGGCAGGAGCGACATCTCTCGATAAGATGCTGCCATGACGTTGAAAAGTGTCTCGACGCTCGTGCTCGACAAACTCGCGGTGTTCGAGTTCGGCGTCATCTGCGAGGTGTTCGGCATCGACCGCTCCGGCGACGGCGTGCCCAACTTCGACTTCAAGGTGTGCGGCCCCGAGGCGGGTAAACCGCTGCGGACCTCGGTCGGCGCCACCCTCACCCCGGACCACGGTCTCGACGACCTCATCGGCGCCGACCTGGTCGCGATCCCGGCGATCGGTGGGGGCGACTACCTGCCGGAAGCGCTCGAGGCGGTGCGCCGGGCAGCCGAATCGGGCTCGATCATCCTGACGGTGTGCTCGGGGGCGTTCGTCGCCGGCGCCGCGGGTCTGCTCGACGGGCGTCCGTGCACCACGCACTGGATGCACGCCGACGAGCTGGCACGCATGTACCCGACCGCGAAGGTCGACCGCAACGTGCTCTTCGTCGACGACGGCAACCTGATCACCAGCGCGGGCACCGCGGCGGGTATCGACGCGTGCCTGCACCTGGTGCGCCGGGAGCTCGGCAGCGAGGTGACCAACACGATCGCCCGACGGATGGTGGTGCCGCCGCAGCGCGACGGCGGGCAGCGCCAGTACATCGAGCAGCCGATCCCGGTGAAGTGTTCGGAGCGGTTCGCGCCGCACCTGGACTGGATCCTGGCCAACCTGGACAAACCGCACACCGTCACCACGCTGGCGCGCCGCGCCCACATGTCGGGGCGGACCTTTGCCCGCCGCTTCGTCGAGGAGACCGGCCGGACCCCGATGCAGTGGGTGACCGATCAGCGCGTGCTCTACGCCCGGCGGTTGCTGGAGGAGTCGACGCTGGACGTCGACGAGATCGCCGAGCGGTCCGGGTTCGGCACCGCCACACTGCTGCGCCACCATTTCCGGCGCGTCATCGGCGTCACTCCGTCGGACTACCGCAGGCGGTTCAACTCCTCGGACAACGTCGCGCCGGTCGCCGCGCTCGCCTAGTCGCCGCCCTCGCCGCACAGCGCGAACCGGCCGTCGGCGGTCTGCTCCACCAGGCCGTCGATCAGAAGCGAGTCCAACGCCCGGTCACGCTGGGCCGTGTCGGTCGTCCACGCGACGTCGAGCTCGGCGCGGTCGACCGGAGAAGCGCTGGCGCGCAACACATCCAGCAACCTTCCCCGCACCTGCCGGTCGGTGCCGGCGTACTTCTGCGTCCGTTTGGCCGGGCCGGCGCCTGCCGGGAATCCCCGTGACCGCCACGCGCACAGCGGAAGTGGGCAGACGCCGCACCGCGGGGCGCGTGCGGTGCACACGGTGGCGCCGAGCTCCATGAGCGCCACCGAGAACTGCGGCGCGCCGGAATCCTCGGGCAGCAGTGCCTCGACGTCGGCGAGGTCGCGCGACGACGGGGATCCGGCGTCGGCGAGTCCGTGCACGGCGCGGGCCACCACTCGGCGAACATTGGTGTCCACCACCGGAACTCGCTGTCCGTAGGCGAAACACGCCACCGCACGCGCGGTGTAGGCGCCGATGCCGGGGAGCGACAGCAGCGTGTCGACGTCATCGGGCACGACGTCGTCGTGTTCGGCGGCGATCACGGTGGCGCACTCGTGCAGCCGCTTGGCCCGCCGCGGGTAGCCCAGCTTCCCCCACGCACGCAGCACCTCGGCCGCGCCGGCGGCCGCGGTCGTCGACGGCGTCGGCCAGCGGTCGACCCAGGTCAGCCAGATCGGCTCCACGCGGGCCACCGGGGTCTGCTGCAGCATGAACTCACTGACCAGGATCTGCCACGCGGACACCCCGGGCCGACGCCACGGCAGGTCACGCTGCGCGTGCTCATACCACTGGACAAGCTGGTCGGGATCGATCATCGGTCGTGTCTCGGGCAGAATGGCAGCCATGCCGAACTCGAGCCCGTTGACCGCATGGAAAGCACTCAAAGAGGGTAACGAGCGTTTCGTGGCCGGGAAGGCGCTGCATCCCAGCCAGAGCATCGAACACCGCGCCAGCCTCACGTCGGCGCAGAAACCGACCGCGGTGGTCTTCGGTTGCGGTGACAGCCGGGTCGCCGCCGAGATCCTGTTCGATCAGGGCCTGGGCGACATGTTCGTGGTGCGCACCGCCGGCCACGTGATCGACTCGGCGGTGCTGGGCTCGATCGAGTACGCCGTCACGGTACTGAATGTGCCGCTGATCGTGGTGCTCGGGCACGACAGCTGCGGGGCGGTCAAGGCGGCGCTGGGAGCGATCGACGACGGCGACGTCCCAGGCGGCTATGTGCGGGACGTGGTCGAGCGGGTCATGCCGTCGATCCTGGCGGCCCGCCGCGACGGTCTGAACCGGATCGACGAGTTCGAGGCACGGCACGTGACCGAGACCGGTAAGCAGTTGCTGAGCCGGTCGAAGGCGATCCACGACGCGGTGGACAGCGGTGCGTTGGCGATTGCCGGCGTGACCTACCACCTCGCCGACGGCCAGGTGGTATTGCGCGACCATATCGGTGACATCGGCGAAGCCTGAGGGCGACACGCCGGGCAGCGTCGGACAACGCGGCGTGACCTGGCCTTACCGTGATCTCGTGCTGGATCTAGAACCACATGGGCCGCTGCCCAGGCAGATTTACTGGCGTCGCAGGGCGCTCGCCCTCGGCATCGCCGTGCTGGTCATCGGCATCGTCGCGGCCGTGGTCTCCGTCGTCGTGTTGAACAGCACGAGTTCCGAACAGCCGACTGCCAACGAATCGTCCTCGGCGTCGGCCGAGGACGCCCCGCCGCCGCTGCCGGGCGAGGATCCCGCCGTCAAGTCGCCGATCCAGCCACCGGCGCAGCAGGCGCCGCCGCCCACCCCGACGCCGACGGCGGCGGTGGTGCCGCCGCCGATCCTCAAAGAGGGCGACGACTGCCCGGACTCCACGCTCGCGGTCAAAGGCATCACCAACCAGCCCCAGTACGTGGTCGGCGATCAGCCGAAGTTCACCATGGTGGTGACCAACATCGGCCTGGTCGCGTGCCAGCGCGATGTGGGAGCGGCGGTGCTCGCGGCCTACGTGTACTCCCTGGACAACCAGCGACTGTGGTCGAATCTGGACTGCGCGCCGTCCAACGAGACGCTGATCAAGACCTTCCAGCCGGGCGAGCAGGTGACCACCGAGGTGACCTGGACCGGAATGGGTTCGGCCCCGAACTGCCCGCTGCCGCGGCAGCCGATCGGGCCGGGCACCTACAACCTGGTGGTCCAGCTGGGCAATCTGAGATCGGCGACGGTGCCGTTCATCCTTGCCCAGCCCGCTGCCGCCCCGGGCGACCTTCCGCCGCAGGGACCCGGGCAGCCGCCCGGACCCATCGGCTGAGTCAGGCCAGCCGGTCGGCGATCGTCGATTCGGCCAGCTGGGACAGGCCCTCCCTGATGTGGCGCGCCCACATCGAGCCGATGCCGTCCACCGACTGCAGGTCGCTGGCGCTCGCGGCCAGCAGGCCCTGCAGGGAGCCGAAGTTGCGCACCAGCAGGTCGACGTGGGCGAACTGCAGCCGGGGGATACCCGCCATCGCCCGGTAGCCGCGTGAGCTCATCGCCGAGTCCTGCGCCTCGGCGGTCGACGGATAGCCGAACACCCGGGCCAGGGTGGTGAAGTCCAGCAATTCGCTGTCCGACAGCGCGTCGAGCTCTTCCAGCGTCGCGGTCACCTGCGCGGCCGTGGGCGGGTCGGGGTTGGCGTGGTAGTCGCGCACGATCAACTCGCGGTCGGTGTCGTTGTCGCCGACGAGTTCGTCGAGCTGCAGCTTGAGCTGCCGCCCGTCGGTGCCGAGCTCGACGACGTCGGAGTCGATCTCCAGGCTGATCCGGCGCACCATCTCCAGCCGCTGCACCACGGTCATCACGTCGCGCAGCGTCACGAAGTCCTCGATCTCCGCCGTCGACAGCTGCCTGCTGACCTCGTCGAGCCGGGTCTTGTAGCGCTCGAGGGTGTCGATGGTCTGATTGGCCCGGGACAGGATCGTCGCCGACTCGGGCACCACGTGACGCTCGCCGGCGACGTACACGGTCACGATGCTCATCGAGTGGCTCACCGAGATCACCGGGTAGCCGGTCTGGATGGCGGTCCGCTCGGCCGACCGGTGCCTGGTGCCGGACTCTTCGGTGGGGATCGACGGATCGGGCACCAGCTGCACGTTCGCGCGCAGGATCCGGCTGCCGTCGCTGGACAGCACCACCGCGCCGTCCATCTTCGACAGCTCGCGCAGCCGCGTCGGTGCGTAGCGGACGTCCAGCGAGAATCCGCCGTCGCAGATCGCCTCGACGCTGTCGTCGTAGCCGATGACGATCAGCGCGCCGGTCCGGCCGCGCAGGATGCGTTCAAGGCCGTCGCGCAGCGGGGTCCCGGGAGCCAGCCGGGCGATCGTCTCCCGCAGCGTCGGGCGCGCCAGCGGCACGACCGTGCGCGCAGCCCGGGCTGTCGTCGACTTCACGGCCACATTGTCTCCACGTCTGCAGTCTCCACGTCTGCGGTCCCCACGTCCGCGCTGGGCTGTCAGTTCGCGCCATTCTGGCTGATCCGCCGCAACAC
Organism: Mycolicibacterium vaccae NBRC 14118 = CIP 105934; assembly: GCF_001552715.1. Taxonomy (GTDB): domain Bacteria; phylum Actinomycetota; class Actinomycetes; order Mycobacteriales; family Mycobacteriaceae; genus Mycobacterium; species Mycobacterium vaccae. Next base: position 14,768 of record NZ_BCRS01000027.1, read on the forward strand.
CTGCAACGCCGAGGTGATGTTGTCGGCCGACAGCACCTGCAGCCCGGCCGGTGCTGACGCCACCCCGGACGGGACGACCGCGCAGGTGAACCCGAGCCTGGCCGCCTCGGCCAGCCTGCGGTCCATGCCCGTCACCCGGCGCAGATCCCCGGCCAGGCCGACCTCACCGATCGCGATCGCGGTGGTGGGCAGCGCGAGATCGGTGTAGGCCGACGCGATCGCCAGGGCCACGGCCAGGTCCGACGACGAATCGGTCAGCCGCATGCCGCCGACGGTGGACAGGTAGATGTCGTTCGTGCCGACCGGCAGCCGCGCACGCTTCTCCAGCACCGCGGTGATCATCGCCGCGCGGGAGGAGTCGATGCCGCTGACGGCGCGACGGGGGCTGCCGCTGGCCGGCGCGCCGATGAGCGCCTGAACCTCCCCGATCATCGGGCGCTTGCCATCGAGGGTGACGGTGACCGCGGTGCCCGAGACCGGCTTGGGCCGCTGGTCGAGGAACAGCCCGGACGGGTCGGACACGCACTCGATCCCGTTGTCGTGCAACAGGAAACATCCGACCTCATCGGCGGCGCCGAACCGGTTCTTGACGCCGCGCACCATGCGCAGCGCCGACGAGCGGTCGCCCTCGAAGTGCAGGACTACGTCGACCAGGTGTTCCAGCGAGCGCGGCCCGGCGATCGCTCCGTCCTTGGTGACGTGCCCGACGAGCAGCATGGCGACCCCGGTGGTCTTGGCCGTCATGGTCAGCGCGGTGGTGACGGCGCGGACCTGGGTGACCCCGCCGGTCACGCCGTCGGCCTCGGTGGTCGACATGGTCTGCACGGAGTCCACGACCACCAGGCTGGGTTGCACGACGTCGATGTGGCCGAGCGCGGTCTGCAGGTCGGACTCGGCGGCCAGGTACACCTCGTCGTGGGTGCAGCCGGTGCGCTCGGCGCGCAATCTGATCTGCCCGGCCGACTCCTCACCCGACAGGTACAGCGCCCGGCGGCCGGTCGACGCCCAGCGGTGGGCGACTTCCAGCAGCAGGGTCGATTTGCCGACTCCGGGATCTCCGGCGAGCAGGGTCACCGAGCCGGGGACCACGCCGCCGCCCAGCACCCGGTCGAGCTCGCTGATGCCGGTGTGGAAATGCCGGGTGGTGCCCGGGTCGATCGAGCTGATCGGCACTGCAGGGGAGGCCGGAGCGACCGGACGCCGGGCCGCGGAACCGCCGACTGCGCTCAGCGCCACCTCGTTGACCGTGCCCCAGGTGCCGCATTCCGGGCATCGGCCCACCCATTTGGGGGTGACGTGATGGCACTCCGAACAACGGTATTGCGAACGTACTTTCGAATTTGTCCGGGCCACGCGCTGACCGTAACCGCCGGCACCGACAGAACGCCGACGGCACGCGAACGTGTCGTGACGGGCTAGTGCCCGCCGCCACCACCGTGGCCGGCCGAACTGCCGGCCTCTTCCCGGCGCGGGCTCTCACCGGCCGAGATCGGCACCGGGACCGTGGCCTGGCCGGCCTTCTGGAACGTGAACGTGAAGTCGTACGTGAGCCCGTTGGTGATCGGCTTGTTCAGCTCGACCTTGGCCTCGGCGGCGTCGGCTGGCTCGACGCTCTCCAGCGCCGCGACCTGGCCGTCGGGTGCGCCGACCAACAGGGAGCCGTTCACCGGCAGGTCGCCGCCACCGGTCAGCGTCACCTCGCCGATGTCGGAGGTGATCGACACCAGCTTGTCGGCGATGTCGGGCGAGTTGTTCGCCGCGACGAAGAGCAACTCGACCTCGGTGCCGGGCTGCACATAGTCGGTTGTTTGCTCGGCACGCAGGTGGACATTGCGCAGCGCGATGTTCCCGACGTTGCCGCTCGTGCCGTTGACCGCCGGCTCCTGGGTGGCGGTCTGGGACACCTGCCCGGCGCTGCAGCCGCTGAGCACGACCGACGCGGCCACACCGCAAGTCGCCAGCGCGGCGACGACAGAAGAGGGCCGTTTGAAGGGGTTCACTGGGGGCCTCCTGCTTAGCCGGCGGAGACGTTTCCCGCCGGGCACCGTGGTTCGACTATGCAGAGTAGTAGGTGATCATCCGGCGCGGTAGCCGAGGTCGGGACGCGCCCGGGAACACCGCTGGACGGGCCCCGACGATGCACGGATTCGTTGTGGTGTCAACCCCTAGTACATACCTTCCGTGCCCCTGACCTGCATCGTTGATCCGCGCCCGATGGCGGTGCGTGTTAAGATCAAGGGGTGAAAGGGGTTCGAAACTGATGATTTTCAAGGTCGGAGACACCGTCGTCTATCCACACCACGGTGCTGCGTTGATCGAGGCGATCGAAACCCGGACCATCAAGGGCGAGCAGAAAGAATATCTCGTCCTCAAGGTCTCGCAGGGAGATCTCACCGTTCGTGTTCCCGCAGACAACGCTGAGTATGTGGGCGTGCGTGATGTCGTCGGGCAGGAGGGCCTCGACAAGGTCTTCCAGGTGTTGCGGGCACCGCATACCGAAGAGCCGACCAACTGGTCGCGGCGGTACAAGGCCAATCTCGAGAAGCTGGCCTCCGGTGATGTGAACAAGGTGGCCGAGGTCGTCCGCGACCTGTGGCGTCGTGATCAGGAGCGCGGGCTGTCGGCCGGCGAGAAGCGCATGTTGGCCAAGGCCCGGCAGATCCTGGTGGGTGAGCTCGCGCTCGCCGAGAACACCGACGACGCCAAGGCCTCGACGATTCTGGACGAAGTTCTCGCTGCGGCGTCCTAGCCGCACCTCGATGCGGCTGTGACACTTCCGGGTATCCGCGTCGGGCTCGGTACCGACGTACATCCCATCGAAGCCGGTCGTCCGTGCTGGTTGCTGTGTCTGCGATTCGATGACGCAGACGGCTGCGCCGGCCACTCGGACGGCGACGTGGCCGCCCATGCTCTCTGCGACGCGTTGTTGTCTGCAGCGGGCATGGGCGACATCGGCGAGGTGTTCGGCACCGGCCTGCCGCAATGGCGGGGTGTCAGTGGTGCCGAAATGTTGCGGCACGTGAATTCCATGCTGGTCTCCAATGGCCTGCGCGTCGGCAACGCCGTCGTGCAGGTCATCGGGAACCGGCCCAAGGTCGGTCCCCGGCGCGCAGAGGCGCAGGCCGTGCTGTCCGAGCTGCTCGGCGCCCCGGTGTCGGTGTCGGCGACCACGACCGACGGCCTGGGTCTGACCGGGCGCGGCGAGGGGCTGGCCGCGATGGCGACGGCACTTGTGGTCACCGACGAGCGCTCGCGCGAGGAGTCGGTTCAGCAGCGATGAGGGTTCTGGCTGATCGGGCCGGTAAGCTGGCCGGTCGTGACCGAAAGCCCCGCAGCTGTCATGCGGCTCTATGACACTTTGTCTGGCGGTGTGCGCGATTTCGCGCCGCTGCGGCCCGGCCACGTGTCCATCTATCTGTGCGGCGCGACGGTGCAGGGTCTGCCCCACATCGGGCATGTCCGCAGTGGTGTCGCGTTCGACGTGCTGCGGCGCTGGCTGACCGCCAAAGGCTTCGACGTGGCCTTCATCCGCAACGTCACCGACATCGACGACAAGATCCTGAACAAGGCCGCCGACGCGGGACGTCCCTGGTGGGAGTGGGCGGCCACCTACGAGCGGGCGTTCACCGCCGCCTACGACGCGCTGGGCGTGCTGCCGCCGTCGGCCGAGCCGCGAGCGACCGGGCACATCACGCAGATGGTGGAGCTGATCGAGCGGCTCATCGAGCGTGGGCACGCCTACACCGGGGCCGGGGACGTCTACTTCGACGTCTCGACGCTGTCCGCGTACGGCAAGCTGTCGGGCCACAAGATCGACGACGTCCATCAGGGCGAGGGCGTGGCCACCGGCAAGCGGGACCAGCGCGACTTCACGTTGTGGAAGGGTGCCAAGCCCGGAGAGCCGTCCTGGCCGACTCCGTGGGGGCGGGGAAGACCCGGCTGGCACACCGAGTGCGTCGCGATGTGCGAGACCTATCTCGGCCCCGAGTTCGACATCCATGCCGGCGGCATGGACTTGGTTTTCCCGCACCACGAGAACGAGATGGCGCAGGCGGAGGCGGCCGGTGACGGGTTCGCCCGGTTCTGGATGCACAACGGCTGGGTCACCATGGGCGGCGAGAAAATGAGCAAGTCGCTGGGCAATGTTCTCGCGATACCTGCTGTGCTGCAACGGGTTCGGGCTGCTGAGCTGCGCTATTACCTGGGCAGTGCGCATTACCGGTCCATGCTGGAGTTCTCCGAGACGGCGCTGCAGGACGCGGCGAGGGCCTACGCCGGCATCGAGGACTTCCTGCACCGGGTCCGCACCCGGGTGGGTGCGGTGGTGCCGGGTGAGTGGACGCCGAAGTTCGGCGCCGCTCTTGACGACGACCTCGCCGTGCCGATGGCGCTGGCCGAGGTGCACGCCGTGCGGGCCGAGGGCAACCGGGCGCTGGACGCCGGTGACCACGACACCGCACTGGCGCACGCGATGTCGATCCGGGCGATGATGGGCATCCTGGGTGCCGACCCGCTCGACGAGCGCTGGGAGTCACGTGACGAGACCTCGGCGGCGCTCGCGGCGGTCGACGTGCTCGTGCGGGCCGAGGTGCGACGCCGCGAGGAGGCCAGGGCCTGCCGGGACTGGGCCGAGGCCGATGCCATCCGGGACCGCCTCAAGGCGGCCGGTATCGAGGTGACCGACACCGCCGACGGTCCCCAGTGGTCACTTCTGGACGGGACGGACAAGTAATGGCGGGTAATTCACAGCGTCGCGGTGCGGTGCGTAAGGCCGGAACCAAGAAGGGGCCGACCATCGGGTCCGGCGGGGTCCGGCGGCGCGGTCTGGAAGGCCGCGGCGCGACGCCGCCTGCGCACGAGCGGCCGCATCACCCTGCGGGCAAGCGCGCCGCCAAGGCGGCGCGCCAAGCGCAGGGCAGGCACAAGAAGACCGACGACACCGAGATCGTCCTCGGGCGTAACCCGGTGGTGGAGTGCCTGCGCGCCGGGGTGCCCGCCACCGCGCTGTACGTGGCGCTGGGCACCGACTCCGACGAGCGTCTCACCGAGTCGGTGCAGATGGCTGCAGACAGAGGCATCTCGATTCTTGAGGTGCCCCGTCACGACCTGGACCGGATCGCGGCCAACGGCCTGCATCAGGGCATCGCGCTGCAGGTGCCGCCCTACAACTACGCGCACCCCGACGATCTGCTTCGCGACGCGAAATCGGATGCGGCCCCGGCACTTCTGGTCGCACTCGACAACATCTCCGATCCGCGCAACCTCGGTGCGATCGTCCGTTCGGTCTCCGCATTCGGCGGCCACGGCGTCGTGCTGCCACAGCGCAGGTCGGCGTCTGTCACCGCTGTCGCGTGGCGGACCAGCGCGGGTGCTGCAGCCAGGACGCCCGTGGCGCGGGCGACCAACCTCAACCGCACGCTGAAGCAGTACGCCGACGCGGGACTGCAGGTCGTCGGACTCGACGCCGACGGTGACACCACGATCGACGAGATCGACGGGTTGAGTCCGACCATCGTGGTGGTCGGTTCGGAAGGCAAGGGCCTGTCGCGCCTGGTGCGGGAGAACTGCGATCGCATCGTGTCCATCCCGATGGCAGGCCCCACCGAGTCGCTGAACGCCTCGGTGGCAGCCGGAGTCGTGCTCGCCGAGATCGCCCGGCAGCGCCGCCTGAACTAGAGCCCCACCAGCTGGATCCAGGTCCACAGCCCCAGCACCGCGGCGATGAGCACGAGCGGGGTGGTGCACAGGCCCACCCGGCTGAACTCCCCGAACCCGGCTTTCATGTCCCGCCGGACGACGCTGCGCCACAACAGGTTTGCCAGCGAGCCGATGTAGGTCAGGTTGGGCCCGATGTTCACCCCGATCAGCACCGCCAGCACCGGGGCGGGCCCGGCCGCGCTCACCAGCGGCAGCAGCACCAGCACCGCGGGCAGGTTGTTGACGAGGTTGGACAGCACGGCCGCCACCGCGGCGATCGCCAGCAGTGCCCACAGGCCCTGACCGTCGGGGATCAGCCGGTGCATGGCGGGCTCCAGCCCGCTGCGCATCACCGCGTCGACCACGACGCCGAGGCACAGCACGAACGCCAGAAACGGCACGTCGACCGCTTTGGCGATCGCGGTGACCGTGGTGCGCCCCGTACTCAGCGCGCGCGCTCCCAGTACCAGCGCCCCGGCCAGTGCCGCCCACGCCGGCGACAGCCCCAACAGGGAGGTCACGGCGAAACCGGCCAGCGTCAGGCCCACCACCACCAGTGCGAAGGCAGGCACCTCGATCGGTTCGGTGTGCACCTCGCGTTGAGGCGGGATCGCCAGATCCTTCGCGAAAAACCAACGCAACAAGAGGAATTCGACGACGATGGCGGCCAGCCAGGGCAGGGACATGGCCGCGGCGAAATGCAGGAACGACAGCCCGGCCGCGCTGAAGGCCAACAGGTTGGTCAGGTTCGACACCGGCAGCAGCAGCGATGCGGTGTTGGCCAGGTGCGCGGTGGCGTAGGCGTGGGGCCGGGCCGGGACCGCGAGCATCCGCGCGGTGGCCAGCACGACAGGGGTCAGCAGGACGACGGTGGCGTCCAGGCTCAGCACCGCGGTCACGCCGGCAGCGATCGCGAACACCGAGGCCAGTAACCGGTTCTGGCCGCCGGAGGTGGCCCGGGCCATCAGCACGCCTGCGGCGTGGAACAGCCCGAGGTCGTCACACAGCCGCGCCAGTACGAGCACCGCGGCCAGGAACCCCACCACCGGTGCGAGCCGACCCACCTCGGCGACAGCGTCGTCCCAGGACAGGGCGCCGACGGCGATCACGGCGCCGGCGGCGGGCACCGCGACGACGGCTTCGGGCCAGCGGTGGGGGCGCAGCAGCGCGAACCCGAGCACCGCGGCCAGCGCGAGGACGGAGACGGTCAGTGCCATGGGGCGGCCGGCCGCCACAGCGTGGGCAGGTGCAGTCCGACGCCGTCTTCGGCGGCCAGCCTGGTCAGCACGCGCATCGACCGATCGAGGTCGTCGGCGGCGTACGGCAGGGCGCGCAGCGGCTTGCGCAACGGCCGGAAGAAGTCGTCCCAGTGGATCAGCACCACCCGGCGGGCGCCGACGGTGCGGACGGTCTGCGTCCAGTATTCGACGAGGTAGCTGTCCGGTTGCAGCCCGAGCTGCCCGACGCCGAGGTATGCCACATCGGCGCGGTGGCCGCTCAGCGCGTCCGGCCGGAATCCGGCGCTGCCGACGATGAGGATGCCGATCCCGGACGGCCGGTGGCGCACCAGCGTCGACCACGCCTCTCCGCAGCGGTATGCCGAGACCCGTGCCGGCACGGTGACCGGTGCGGTGATGGTGCCCGGGAAGCGGTCCGGGGGGCAGTGGTCGCCCTCGATGAGGGTGAGGTCGAAGTTGCCCGCGGCAGTCGGCGTGCCCGGGGTGACGACCTCGATGCGGTCCAGGCCGTGTCCGTGGCCGAGGTGCGCCGCGGAGGTGCCGCCGACCAACCGGGCGCCTGTCAGCTCGGCGACGACCGCCGAGTCCATCGCGTGGTCATAGTGGGTGTGCACCGGGGTGACGGCGTCCAGGTGGGTCACGCCCATCCTGGCCAGCCCGTCCCGGATCCGGGGCAGGGACGGTTTCAGCGTCCGCGCGGCGACGGTGAGAAGGCTTGGCCGGGTGAAGAACCCGTCGGTCATGAGCGCGGACTGACCATCGTCGATCAATAGAGTCGAGACTCCGGCCCAGGTCACCGTCAGCGGTGACGATGCCGGCGGGGACGGCAGGTCGAAATACCCGGCGTAGGCCTGCAGGTCAGGCCGCCCGGCCTTCAGGCGCATGTCGACACCCTAAGCGGTGCGGGTGGCCCTGATGCTGCGGAGTCCGGCCAGTGCGGCGCCCAGGCAGGCCGCCGCCACCGCGCCGGCGAACCACGGGAACACCGCGGCCAGATCCCATCGGGTGGCCGCCCAGCCCGCGATCAGGGTGGGCACGGCCATCGCCGAGTAGGCGAGCAGGTAGAACGCCGACATCGTCTCGCCCCGCCTGCCCGCGGGCACCACGTCGGACAGGTGGCGCAGCGAGCCCCCGAACCCGAGCCCGAACGTCGCGCCGAGCAGTGCGGCCGCGACGAAGACCAGCTGCCACTGGTGGGTCAGCAGCACCGGGATCGTCAGCAGCAGAGCGGCGGCCATGCCCGCGTCGCCGATGATCGCCGAGTACCGCGCCGGGATGCGGGTGGCCGCCAGTTGTGCGAGCGCGGCGGCGAAGGCGGTGGTGCCGACCACCGCCCCGCCGAAGACCAGGTTGTCGATGTGGGTCTGGCGCGCCGCCAGCGACGGGTACAGCGACAGCAGTACCCCCAGCACCGACCAGGAGGCCATCGCGCCGAGTGCGGAGAACCAGAAGTCGCCACGGATTTCCTCAGGCACAGAGGGTTTGGCGATGCGGATGGGGCCGCTGGCGCGGTTGGTGTGGGTTTCCCGCAGGGCCAGCACGCCGACGCCGACGATGAGGCAGAGGACAGCGACGACGGCGTACGGGGTGCGCAGCGGGTGGGGCGCGTACTGGGCGAGCAGCGCCGAGCCGAAGATCGCGACGGTCATCCCGATGTTGAAGCTGACGCCGCTGAGCTGACCGGCACGCACGCCGTGATCGGGCCGCAGATCCAGCAGGGCGGCCGCGCCCGCGACGACGATCGAACCCACCGCCGCGCCGTGGATGGTGCGGGCCAGCAGCAGCATGGCCATGCTGTCGGCGACCAGGAACACGCCGAGGCCGACCAGCAGAGCGATCAGCGCGGCGACGAGCACCGGTTTGCGGCCCACCACGTCGGAGATCCGGCCGGACACGAGCACGGCGGCCAGCGCGGCGATGGCGTACACCGCGAAGACCACGGTGGTGGCCAGCGGCGAGAGATGCCAGTTGGTCTCGTAGATGCCGTACAGCGGTGCGGGCATCCCGGAGACCCCGAGCGCGACACCGCTGAGCACCAGCAGCAGTGGGTAGGCCCACCGCTGGGCGTCTCTGACGGAGGGGTCGAACGCGACCACCGCGCCTCACCTCCAACCGGCTGATTTCGATGTGCGTAGAGCCCGTCGAGGTTACGTCGGGCCTGACGAACTTCAAACCCGGAGGGGCGCCGGATATTCCCCGGCCGGTTCAGGTGAACGGAGCCAGCGTCACGCCGTCGCCGACCAGCCGTTCGCGAACCGCGGTCGCGATCTGCACGGCGCCGGGGGAGTCGCCGTGCACACAGACCGATTCGACGGTGACCGGGATCGTCGAACCGTCCACCGCGGTGACCCGTCCGGCGGTGACCATCGAGATCACGCGTGCGGCGATCTCGTCGACGTCGTGCAGCACCGCGTTGCGCTCGCGCCGCGACACCAACTGGCCGTCGGGCCGGTAGGCCCGGTCGGCGAACGCTTCCGGCACGGTGCGCAACCCCAGGCGGTCGGCGGCGGCGAAGAACACGGAGCCGGCCAGGCCGAGTACGGGAAGCCCGGGGTCGACGGCGTGCACGGCTTCGGCCACCGCCTGCGCCTGGATTCGGTTGGTGACGATCGAGTTGTACAGCGCACCATGGGGTTTGACGTAGGACACGGAAGTGCCGGCCGCGGCGGCCAGCGCAGAGAGGGCGCCGATCTGGTACATCACGTCGGCGGTCAGGTCCTCGGCGCTGGCGTCGATGAAGCGTCTGCCGAAGCCGGCCAGATCGCGGTAGCTGACCTGGGCGCCGATTCGCACTCCACGCGCGGCCGCCGCCCGGCACACCTTCGCCAGCGTCGCCGGGTCACCGGCGTGGAAACCGCACGCGACGTTGGCGGAGGTGACGATCTCCAGCATCGCGTCGTCGTCACCGAGCGTCCAGACCCCGAAACCCTCACCGAGGTCGGCGTTGAGGTCGACCGAGACCGTGGTCATGGCGCGAGCCTAATGGGCGAGATCCCGGACGCCGGCCGGTGACGGGGAAGTGACGGCGACCACGGCGGTGTGCGCCCGTTATTGAAAACGGTTATCGTTGCGAGGTGTCTCGTTCGTCCCGTCGTCTGCGTGCGCTCACCGCGACGCTCGCCGTCTGTCTGCCTCTGTCCCTGTCCGCCTGCGGCGGTGCGGACACCGCCGCCCCGTCGGCGGCCGGTGCCCCGGACTGCCCAGCGTCGGCGGTCGACGTCGTCGTCAGCGTCGACCAGTGGGGTGACATCGTGACCCAGCTCGGCGGGGCGTGCGCCGAGGTGACGACGGTGCTGGCCGGTTCGTCGGTCGATCCACACGACTACGAACCCGCGCCCTCGGACGCGGTGGCCTTCGAGGGCGCCCAACTGGTGGTCGTCAACGGCGGGCACTACGACGAGTGGGCGGTCAAGCTCGCCGCGACCTCGGCGGCCGATGCGCGGGTGGTCAACGCGGTCGAGCTCGGCGGCGGCCACAGCGATGACGATCACGGGGACCACGCGCACCACGACCACAGCGCAGGCGAGAACCCGCACGTCTGGTACAGCCCGGCGGTGGTGACCGAGGTCGCCGATGCGGTCACCGCGACGCTGACCGAGCTCTCCCCGGACGCCGCCGGCTACTTCGCCGACCGGCGCGCGGCGTTCGGGGAGTCGATGAAGCCCTACCACGACACGATCGCGGCGATCCGGACCGGCGCCACGGGCAGGACCTACGGCGCCACCGAGAGCGTGTTCGAGGACATGGCCACCGCGGTCGGCCTGGTGGACCGCACCCCGGCCGGCTACCGCGCCGCCGCGGCCAACGAGAGTGAACCGTCGCCGGCCGATCTCGACGCGTTCCTGCGGTTGCTCGCCGACCGCGGCGTCGACGTGCTGATCTACAACATCCAGACCGAGGGTTCGGTGCCCCAACAGCTACGGTCCGCCGCCGAGCGGGCCGGCGTCGCCGTCGTCGAGGTGACCGAGACGTTGCCCGACGGGGCCGGTTCGTTCCAGGATTGGCAGGTGGCGCAACTGGATTCCCTGGCCGAGGCACTCGGTGTCCGCACCTGACCCCGCCGCGGTACCGGCGCTGTCGTTCGAGGACGTCAGTGTCGAGCGCGACGGACGCGTGATCTGGAGCGACTCGACGTTCCGGGTCGAGGCGGGCAGCTTCGTCGCCGTGATCGGGCCCAACGGTTCGGGCAAGACCACGCTGCTGCAGGTGATCCTCGGACTGCTCCCGCCGACCGCGGGGAAGGTCCGCGTCTACGGCCACCGGCCCGGCAGCGCCAATGACGAGATCGGTTATGTCCCACAGAATTACGACGCGAACGCGAACGAGGCCATCCGGGCCCGGGATGCGGTGCTGCTCGGTCTGACGGGGCGCCGGTGGGGTTTCGGCCGCACCAGCGCCGCCGACCGTCAGCGCGTCGACGAGGCGCTGGGCTGGGTGGACGCCCGCGAGATCGCCGACCGCAGGCTCTCGGACCTGTCCGGCGGGCAGCGGCAGCGGATCGCGCTGGCGGCCGCGCTGGTGTCGCGGCCGCGGATGCTGATCCTCGACGAGCCGCTGGCCTCGCTGGATCTGCGCAACCAGCACGAGATCGTCGCGGTGCTCGACCGGCTCAAGCGCGAGCTCGGGGTGACGGTCCTGGTGGTGACGCACGACCTCAACCCGCTGCTGGCGGTCCTGGACAGCGCGATCTATCTGCTCGACGGGCACGCCCACCACGCGGCACTGGACCGCGTCGTCGACTCCGACCTGCTCACCCACATGTACGGAACCAGGATCCAGGTGGCCCACACCCTGCAGGGCAAGCTCTACATGCGGAGCGGCGGATGACCCAGACCGTCGTGGCCCTCGGTTACCAGGACAACTGGCTGCACATCCTCGGCTCGTCGTTCATGCGCAACGCTTGGTTGGGCGGCACCATCGTGGCCTTGGCGGCCGGGCTGATGGGCTATTTCATCGTGGTGCGCCACATCGCGTTCGCCGCCCACGCGCTGGCGCACATCGGCCTGCCGGGCGCCACCGGCGCGGTGCTGGTGGGCCTGCCGGTCGCGGTCGGGCTCGGCGTGTTCTGCGTGGGCGGGGCGCTGGTGATCGGAGCGCTCGGCAAGCGGGCCGCCGACCGGGAGGTAGCGACCGGCACCGTGCTGGCTTTCGCCACCGGGCTGGGGTTGTTCTTCAACTCGCTGGCCACCCGGAACTCCTCGACACTGACCAACGTGCTGTTCGGCAACCTGCTGGCGATCACCGGCGAGCAGTTGCTGTCCTTCCTGGGGCTTCTGGTGTTGACCGCCGCCGGCATCGCGTTCATCTTCCGGCCGCTGCTGTTCACCTCGGTCAACAGCAAAGTGGCTGAGGCCAAGGGTGTTCCGGTGCGCGGTCTGTCGATCACGTTCATGGTGCTGCTCGGGTTGACGGTGACGATGGCGGTGCAGGCCGTGGGGACGCTGCTGTTGTTCGCCCTGGTGGTCACCCCTGCCGCGACCGCGCTGATGCTGACCGCCCGCCCCGTGGTGGCGATGGCGGTGTCCGCCGCGATCGGACTGGTCTCGGTGTGGGTGGGGCTGGTCCTCTCGGCGATGTTCAATCTGCCGCCGAGCTTCGTGATCGTCTCGATCGCGTGCGCGGTCTGGTTGCTGGTGTGGGCCGGTCTCCGCGTGCCGCGCCCGAGTCGCAGGTCCGCGGCGCCGGCCATCCACTAACCTCGGGGAGCATGTCCCGGAGTCCGGCGCCCAGGCGGCGTGCCACGTTGGCCTCGCTGGCCGCCGAGCTCAAGGTGTCGCGCACCACCGTCTCCAATGCCTACAACAGGCCCGACCAGTTGTCGGCGGAGCTTCGCGAGCGGGTGCTCACGACGGCCAAGCGGCTGGGTTACCCGGGCCCGGACCCGGTCGCGCGTTCGCTGCGCACCCGCAAGGCCGGAGCGGTCGGCCTGGTGATCACCGAACCTCTCGACTATTCGTTCAGCGATCCCGCAGCGCTGGATTTCGTTGCCGGGCTTGCCGAGTCGTGTGAGGCGGTGGGCCAGGGCCTGCTGCTGGTCTCGGTGGGGCCGAACCGTACCCTCGCCGAGGGGTCGGCGGCCGTGCTGGCCGCCGGGGTGGACGGCTTCGTCGTGTATTCGGCCTCGGACGACGATCCGTATCTGCCGGTGGTGGCCGAACGTCACCTCCCTCTCGTGGTGGTCGACCAGCCGCGGGACATCCCCGGGGCGTCGTGCGTGGGCATCGACGACCGGGCGGCGATGCGCGGGCTCGCCGAACACGTCATCGGCCTCGGGCACCGCGAGATCGGGCTGCTGACGATGCGACTGGGCCGGGACTGGCCACACGGCGGTGTCGCTCCGGCGCTGGCCGACCCGGAACGGTTGCGGACCCCGCACTTCCAGGTGCAGGGCGAACGGATCCGCGGGGTGCGCGACGCGATGGCCGCGGCGGGCCTGGATCCGGAGTCGCTGACCGTCGTCGAGAGCTACGAACATCTGCCCTCCTCCGGGGGTGCGGGCGCCGACGTCGCACTGGAGGCCAATCCCCGGATCACTGCGCTGATGTGCACCGCGGACGTCCTGGCGCTGTCGGCGATGGACCACCTCCGCGCGCGGGGGGTCTACGTGCCCGGCCAGATGACGGTCACGGGGTTCGACGGTGTCCCTGAGGCCAGGCGCCGCGGCCTGACCACCGTGGTGCAGCCGAGCCTCGAAAAGGGAAGGCGCGCAGGGGAGATCCTGCACAACCCGGCGCGGTCGGGGCTGCCCGTCATCGAGGTGCTGCCGACCGAGGTGGTGCGGGGACGGACCTCAGGACCGCCGGCGTGACCGGCGCTGTGTGAGGAGGAAGTGCAGCGCGGTGGCGACGTCGTCGGGCGAGTCCACCCGGTAGGCCGCGGCAGTCTCGCCCGGCCCCACCTTGACCCCGACGTCGGAGTCGCGCAACCGGGCGAACGCCTTCTCGTCGGTGACGTCGTCGCCGAAGAACACCACGACCGTCGCGTCGTGCTCGGCGCGCAGGATGTCGACCGCCTCGCCCTTGTCGGTCGACACCACGGCGAACTCCAGTACCGCCTTACCGGTGGTCACGTGCGCGTCCCACTGCGAGGACGCCTCCCACGCGGCGGCCAGAGCGGCCTCCCCGTCGGCCGGGGCCGCATTGCGCACGTGCAGCGCGACGCTGGCGGGCTTCGTCTCGACCGTCACCCCCGTTCGGCCCGAGGCGATCTCGCGCAGCCGCTCGGTGATGTCCTGCAACAGGTCGCGGTCGATGTCGTGGGCGAAACCGCCGGCGAACTCGGCGCCGTGGCTGCCCACCAGGTGAACAGTCGCCGGCATCGACGACAGCGCGCGCAGGGTCTCCAGCGCCCGGCCCGAGATCAATGCTGTTGTGGTGGAGGGTAATTCGGCAAGACTGAGCAAGCCCTCGGCGGCGGCGGGCAGCGGTCGCGCGTCGGCCGGGTTGTTGACGATCGGCGCCAGCGTGCCGTCGAAATCAGAGGTGACCAGGAGCCGGGGGGTGTCGGCCGCGGTGGACAGCGCAGCTAGCAGTTCGGGCGGGAGGTCGGCGCTCACCCGTCAGATCTTAGGCTGGTCGCCGTCGCCGATCAGGAGCCGCACGGCCAGATCCAGTCGCTTGCTGACGTCGGTGGCCGAGGCGCGCCGGGTCAGCCAGGCCAGCAGGTTGGACAGCCAGACGTCGGAGATCACCCGCGCGATGTGGTACTGGTCCTCGGTGGGTTCGCCGTCGCTCATCGCGCGGGCGAACATCGAATCCATCAGCTTGCCGACGTGGTCTACCTCACCCGCGGCGGACGCGTCGGCGAAGACGAACGCGCGCGTCATCGCCTCGGTCAGCAGCGGGTTGCGCTGCATGGCCCGGTTGAGCTTGCCGACCATGATGTTGAGCCGCTGGTAGGCGCTGGCGCCGGCCGGGAAGGCGGACCGGTCGGTCTTGGCGTCGATGCGTTCGAACTCGCGTCCCAGCGCCGAGACCAGCAGGTGCACCTTGGACGGGAAGTACCGGTACAGCGTGCCCACCGCGACATCGGCGCGTTCGGCCACCGCGCGCATCTGGACCGCCTCGTACCCGCCCTTGGACGCGATCGCCAGGGTGGCGTCCAGGATGCGTTTGCGCCGTTCGCGCTGTGCTTCGGAGCCGAGCTCGGATTCGGCGAGCACCGCGACGTTCATGACCTGGCGGGGTTTGGAGTCCGACGCCGTGCCCGAGGTGGCGCGGGCAGGCGTCTGCGGCTTATCAGCGGCGAAATCCGACGTCCCCGACATCCGGTGAATGGCTCCTTCGTGATGCGTTCCCGGTGAAAACGATACGCATCCCGGTCCCGTATTTCTCTTGTCCGTGCGGCGGGCACTCACCGGTGCCCTGCTCCGAGGGCGGTCGACTTGACGGTCGAACGCTGTCACTATTAGAACACGTTCTAGTGAGAAGCATCGTCTTCTCACCCAAACGCGAGGAGACATGGTGTCGGCTTCAACGTCCGCTCCCACCACCGACGACCAGTCCGCCGCCCGTGAACTGGTCCGGACCTGGGCCGCTGCGTCACGCGCGGTCGAGGCGGCACGGGAGGTCGAGCAGGGCGACGCCGACGCCTGGCGGGCATCGTACGGCAGCCTGGCCGAACTAGGCATCTTCGGTGTCGCGCTCCCCGAGGAGCACGGTGGCGCCGACGGCACGGTATCGGATCTGGCGGCCATGATCGACGAGGCGGCTGCGGCGCTGGTGCCCGGCCCGGTGCTGACCACGGCACTGGCCACTCTGGTGTTGCCGGGTTCGCAGGCCGAGCTGTTGGAGGCGCTGGCCACCGGTCAGCGCACGGCGGGGCTGACGCTGAGCGCGGATCTGGACTATGCCGACGGCCGGGTCTCCGGCACTGCGCCCTACGTGCTGGGCGCCGACCGGTCCGGAGTGCTGCTGCTGCCCGCAGGTGACACGTGGGTGCTGGTCGACGGCGCCGCGGACGGGGTGAGCATCGAGGCGCTCGAGGCCACCGATTTCTCCCGCCCGTTGGCCCGCGTGGTGCTCGACGGTGCGGCGGCCGAGGCGCTGGACGTCCCGGCCCGGTGGGTCGTCGACCTGGCGGCCACGCTGCTGGCCGCCGAAGCCGCCGGACTGGCCCGCTGGCTGCTGAAAACCGCCACCGACTACGCCAAGGTGCGCGAGCAGTTCGGCAAGCCGATCGGCAGCTTCCAGGCGATCAAGCACATGTGTGCCGAGATGCTGCTGCGCTCGGAGCAGGTCGCCGTGGCCGCCGCCGACGCCGCGCGGGCCGCCGAGGAGTCGGACGCCGATCAGCTCTCGATCGCGGCCGCGCTGGCGGCGTCGGTCGCCATCGACGCGGCCAAGGCCAACGCCAAGGACTGCATCCAGGTGCTCGGCGGGATCGGCATCACCTGGGAGCACGACGCGCACCTGTACCTGCGGAGGGCCTACGGCATCGCGCAGTTCCTGGGTGGCCGGTCGCGGTGGTTGCGTCGGGTGGCCGATCTGACGCAGCAGGGCGTGCGCAG
This sequence comes from Mycolicibacterium vaccae NBRC 14118 = CIP 105934, assembly GCF_001552715.1. Lineage (GTDB taxonomy): Bacteria > Actinomycetota > Actinomycetes > Mycobacteriales > Mycobacteriaceae > Mycobacterium > Mycobacterium vaccae. The sequence continues at coordinate 31,211 of NZ_BCRS01000027.1, forward strand.
GGACCTCAACATCGATCTGGACTCGGTGGCCGACCTTCGGCCCGAGATCGCTTCCGCGGTAGCCGAAGTGGCCGCCGCGCCGGAGAACGAACGTCAGGTCGTGCTGGCCGAGACCGGCCTGCTGGCACCGCACTGGCCGCGACCGCACGGCCGCGCCGCCGGTCCGGCCGAGCAGCTGCTGATCGACCAGGAGCTGGCCGCCGCGGGTGTCGTGCGCCCGGATCTGGTGATCGGGTGGTGGGCGGTGCCGACGATCCTGGAGCACGGCAGCCCGGAACAGGTCGAGCAGTTCGTCCCGCCGACGTTGCGCGGTGAGCTGACGTGGTGCCAATTGTTCAGCGAGCCCGGGGCGGGCTCGGACCTGGCGGCGTTGCGCACCAAGGCCGTCCGCGTCGACGGCGAGTCGGGGCCCGGCTGGAAACTGACCGGCCAGAAGGTATGGACCTCGGCCGCGCAGAAGGCGCACTGGGGTGTGTGCCTGGCCCGCACCGACGCCGACGCGCCGAAACACAAGGGCATCACCTATTTCCTGATCGACATGAAGAGCCCGGGCATCGTGATCCGCCCGCTGCGCGAGATCACCGGTGACGAGTTGTTCAACGAGGTGTTCTTCGACGACGTCTTCGTCCCGGACGAGATGGTCGTCGGCCAGGTCAACGACGGCTGGCGGCTGGCGCGCACCACGCTGGCCAACGAGCGCGTCGCGATGGCCCAGGGCACCGCGCTGGGCAACCCGATGGAAGAGCTGCTGGCGGTCATCGCCCGGCTGGAAGTCGATGGGGCCCAACAGGATAAGCTCGGTCAGTTGATCGTCACCGCACAGGTCGGTTCGTTGCTCGACCAGCGGATCGCCCAGCTCGCCGTCGAGGGTCAGGACCCCGGCCCGCAGGCCAGCGCCCGCAAGCTCATCGGTGTCCGGTACCGGCAGGCGCTCGCCGAGTTCCGGATGGACCTGTCCGAGGGTGCCGGCGCGGTGCTCAACCAGCAGGTGCACGACTTCCTCAACACCCGGTGCCTGACGATCGCCGGCGGCACCGAGCAGATCCTGCTGACCCTGGCGGGGGAGAGGCTACTGGGCCTGCCGCGGTGAGCGGGCAGCGCGCGCGTCGGCTCGCCGAGATCCTGCGGACCTACCGGGTCCCCGAGGATCCTGGCGGGACACAGGTTTTCGACGCCGCGGCGGTGACAGCCGGGCAGGCGGGCGACCTCGCTCCGGTGGAGCTGACCCGCACCGAGATCGACATGCTGCTGGCCGAGCCCGCGCGGATGTCCGACGTCCACGCCGTCAAGATCCGGGCGACGGCCGAGGCCGTGGCCCGGTTCCCGCCGCCGGGCGGTGTCGAGACCGACAACCAGACCGATGCGTTCCGGCACGCGTACGCCAGCGCGCTGTTGACGCGGCGGTTCGGCGCGGACTGGACGGCGACGTTCACGGCCGCGCACGAGGGCAGGGCCGGCAACCGCCCGACGAGCATGGCCATGGACCTCTTCAACAACGAGGTCGGCCGCGGCATCGCGCTGGCCCATCCCGACGCGTCGGCCAGCGAACTGGCCGACCTGGTGCATCGGGCGGTGCTCGGCGGCGACCTGGTCGTCGTCGCGGCGGACGGCGCGCATCTGGAGTGGAGCGGGCCGCGCTAGGCGGCTACTCGAAGGTCGTCTGGGCGCAGGCGCTCGGGGTGGTGAGGTTGACCCCTTCGTAGACCACCTGGATCTGCGAGCACACGATGAACTGCGACCCCTTGGCGGGCAGGCCGGTGGTCCACGAGGTCGGCACGGAGTCACCGTCGGTGGTGAACCGTGGGATCGGGCCGCCGCCGAAGTAGGTCACCGAAACCTCGACGTCGCGCAGCGATTTCAGCATCCTGGACAGCACGTTGTCGTGGTTGGCGCCCTTGGATTCGCGTGGGGTGCCCGACGGCGCGCTGTACGAGGCCTCCTGCCAGATGTCCTGGGAGTCGCTGCGCAGGGTCACCGTCTGGCGGGCCCAGGTGTCCCGCGGGAACCCGGTCGGGCCGCTCGGGGTCAGCAGGTTCGCGGAGGTGTTGTAGAAGCACCTGTTCTGTGCCGCGTCGCAGTTCGCGGTGACGTGCATCTGGATCTGGGTGGCGGGGTCGACGTTGATCGAGGACACCGCGGTGTTGGACGCGGCCGTGGCCGAGGGTGCAGCGGTCAGCGCCACCATCAACATCGGGGCCAGCGCGACCGCACTTGCCGTTGCGAGCCGTTTCATCGTGATGAAGGTAATCCCCCCGCTACTCGTCATAGGTGACTTCGACCGAATCCGACAACGGATGTGCCTGGCAGGCCAGGATGAGGCCTTCGTCGAGATCCTGCTGCTCGAGCACGTCGTTGATCTCCATCTCGGTGTCGCCGGACTTCTTCACCACCGCGCACGCACCGCAGTGGCCTTCCCGGCAGGAGAACGGCGCGTCGAGGCCCTTGTCCAGCAGCACGTCGAGCAGTTTGGCGCGGCGCGGCCAGGACACCTCGTGGGTCTGACCGTCGAGGGTCACGATCGCGGTCGCGGGGCCTTCGTCGCTGTCGTCGGGTTCCAGCGTCACGGCCGCGAAGGGATCGGACTCCAGCGACTTGAACACCTCGATGTGGATGCGCTCGGCGGGCAGGCCCGCGGTCGTGAGCGCCTCCTCGGCGGCGGCCATGAACGGCCCGGGTCCGCAGATGAACGCCTCGCGGGACCCGTACGGGGCGAACAGTTCGGCCAGGGCGGACACGGTCGGCAGCCCCTGCACCGACTCCAGCCAGTGGATCGTGGTGAGTCGGTCCGGGTACTTGGCGGCGAGGTCGCGCAGGATCTCGGCGAAGATGACCGAGTTCTCGTCGCGGTTGGCGTAGAGCAGCGTGACCTTGCCGGTGCCTTCTGACAGCGCCGACTTCAGGATCGCCAGCATCGGGGTCACGCCGCTGCCGGCGGCCAGCAGCAGGAAGTCGGTGTCCAGGGTCTTGGGCACGAAGGTGCCCGACGGGGCGAGCACGTGGATCCGCATCCCGGCGTGGGCGTTGTCGCACAACCAGTTCGACGCGTATCCGTCGGCGGTCCGCTTGACCGTGACGGTCAGCGGGTCGCCCGTGAACGGTGAGCTGCACAGCGAATAGCAGCGCGCCACCGAGCCGGTGCGGTCGCTGGGCACCCGCAGGGTGAGGAATTGTCCTGGTGCGTACCGCAGCTTCTCCGGCGGCACGGGCGCGTCGGCCGGGGATCCGAACACGAGCGAGCGTGCGTCCGCGGTCTCCTCGATGACCTTGACGATCTCCAGTTCGAGCACGTGGGCGCCCAGCGGTTGGTCGGCGACTACGTCCGTCACAAGATGAGCCCTCTCTTCGCGCCGCGGTAGGTCATAACTAGAACAGGTTACAGAAATGCATGTCCGCAGGTCCAGTGGCCACAGGCCACCGCTACTCGACACAAATCGTAACGTGTTCTAATCTCTTGTAGTTACTTCGCACGCCTCGGGAGGCACACCAGTGACGTCCATTGAACAGCGCGACGCGCAGTCGGTTCTCGCCGGTATCGACGACCTGCTGCCGCGGATCGCCAAGCGTTCGCTCGCCGCCGAAGAGTTGCGCCGTCTGCCCGACGAGACCGTGGCCGAACTGGACGAGGTGGGCTTCTTCAAACTGCTGCAGCCGCAGCAGTGGGGTGGCCTGCAGTGCGATCCGACCCTCTTCTACGAAGCTGTGCGGCGCATCGCCAGCGCGTGCGGTTCCACCGGTTGGGTGGCGTCGATCATCGGCGTGCACAACTGGCATCTGGCGCTGTTCGACCAGCAGGCCCAGGACGACGTCTGGGGCAACGACCCGACGGTGCGCGTGTCGTCGTCGTACGCGCCGATGGGCGCGGGCACCGTGGTCGACGGCGGCTACCTGGTCAGCGGCGCCTGGCAGTGGTCGTCCGGATGTGACCATGCGACCTGGGCGTTCCTGGGCGGCCCGGTGATCAAGGACGGCAAGCCGGTGGACTTCGGCAGCTTCCTGATCCCGCGCACCGACTATCAGATCGACGACGTGTGGAACGTGGTGGGACTGAAGGCCACCGGCAGCAACACCGTCGTGGTCAAGGACGTTTTCGTGCCGCGGCACCGGTTCCTGTCCTACAAGGCGATGAACGACGGCACCGCGGGCGGATATCAGAACAACACCGCGCCGGTTTACAAGATGCCTTGGGGCACGATGCATCCCACCACCATCAGTGCGCCGATCATGGGCATGGCCTACGGCGCCTACGAGGCGCACGTCGAGCATCAGGGCAAGCGGGTGCGCGCGGCGTTCGCCGGCGAGAAGTCGAAGGAGGATCCGTTCGCCAAGATCCGGATCGCCGAGGCGGCCAGCGACATCGACGCCGGCTGGCGGCAGCTGATCGGCAACGTGCGTGACGAGTACCAGCTGCTGCAGGCCGGCCAGGAGATTCCGTTCTCGCTGCGTGCCTGCGCCCGTCGGGACCAGGTCCGTGCCACCGCGCGCGCCATCGCGTCCATCGACCTGCTGTTCGAGGCATCGGGTGCGACCGCGCTCGGCCTGGACCAGCCCGTCCAGCGCTTCTGGCGGGATGCGCACGCGGGCCGGGTCCACGCGGCCAACGAGCCGGAGCGCGCGTACCTGATCTTCGGCAACGACGCGTTCGGTCTGCCGCCCCAGGACACGATGGTTTGATGACGTCTTTCGCAGCCGAAGCGGCCCAGCAGCAAGAGATCACGTTCGAGTCGACCTCGCGGTTCGCCGACGTCAGTGGCAAAGGTCAGGACATGCGCCTGCACTACCACGAGGCCGGGGTCGGGCATTCCGAGACGGTGGTGCTGCTGCACGGCGGCGGTCCCGGTGCCTCCAGCTGGTCGAACTTCTCGAAGAACATCGCGGTGCTGGCCAAGCACTTCCACGTGCTGGCCGTCGACCAGCCCGGCTACGGGCTCTCCGACAAGCACACCGAGCATGAGCAGTACAACCGCTACAGCGCCAACGCGTTGCTGAACCTGTTCGACCATCTCGGCATCGAACGGGCTGCGCTGGTGGGCAATTCGCTCGGCGGCGGCACAGCGGTGCGATTCGCGCTGGACAACCCGAAGCGGGCCGGGCGCCTGGTGCTGATGGGCCCGGGCGGGCTGAGCGTCAACCTGTTCGCACCGGACCCGACCGAGGGCGTCAAGCTGCTCGGCAAGTTCGCCGCCGAACCGACGCGGGAGAACATCGAGAAGTTCCTGCGCATCATGGTCTGGGATCAGAGCCTGATCACGCCCGAGTTGGTCGAGGAGCGCTTCCAGATCGCCAGCACGCCAGAGTCGCTGGCGGCCACCAGGGCGATGGGCAAGTCGTTCGCCGGCGCCGATTTCGAGCTGGGCATGATGTGGCGCGACGTGTACAAGCTGCGCCAGCGGGTACTGCTGATCTGGGGTCGCGAGGACCGCGTCAACCCACTCGACGGGGCGCTGGTGGCGCTGAAGCAGATTCCGCGGGTGCAGTTGCACGTCTTCGGACAGTGCGGCCACTGGGCTCAGCTGGAGAAATTCGACGAGTTCAACAAGCTGACCATCGACTTCTTGGGAGGCGCATCATGACGATCAAGTCCCTGGGCTATCTGCGCATCGAGACCACCGACATCGCGGCGTGGCGAGAGTACGGCCTGAAGGTCCTCGGCATGGTCGAGGGATCTGGGGCCACCGACGGCGCGCTCTACCTGCGGATGGACGAGTTCCCGGCCCGCCTGGTGATCGTGCCGGGCGAGCACGACCGGCTGCTGGTGTCCGGCTGGGAGACCGCGAACGCCGCAGAGCTGCAAGATATCCGGACCCGGCTGGAAGGCGTGGGCACGCCCTACAAGGAGGCCACCTCCGCTGAGTTGGCGGAGCGGCGCGTCGACGGGATGATCGTCTTCGACGACCCGTCCGGCAACACGCTGGAGGTGTTCCACGGTGTCGCGCTGGAACATCGCCGGGTGGTCAGCCCGTACGGCCACAAGTTCGTCACCGAGGAACAGGGTCTCGGGCACGTGGTGCTGACCACGCGCGACGATGCCGAGACCCTGCATTTCTATCGCGACGTCCTCGGCTTCTACCTGCGTGACTCGATGAAGCTCCCCCCGCAGCTCGTCGGCAGGCCCGCCGACGGCGCACCCGCATGGCTGCGTTTCCTCGGGGTGAACCCGCGGCATCACAGCCTCGCGTTCATGCCCGGCGAAACACCCAGCGGCATCGTGCATCTGATGGTCGAGGTGGAGAACTCCGACGACGTCGGCCTGTGCCTGGACCGCGCGCTGCGTCGCAAGGTCAAGATGTCGGCGACGCTGGGCCGGCACGTCAACGACAAGATGCTGTCCTTCTACATGAAGACTCCGGGCGGCTTCGACATCGAGTTCGGTTGTGAGGGTCTCGAAGTCGACGACTCCGACTGGGTGGCGCGGGAGAGCACCGCGGTCTCGCTGTGGGGCCACGACTTCAGTGTGGGCTTCCGGGACTGACGAGCAACTTGAGCGTGTCCGAGCCTCAGATCGATGCCCGCACATTCCGGAATGTGCTGGGCCAGTTCTGTACCGGGATCACGGTGATCACCACGGTGCACGAGGGCCAGCCCGTGGGGTTCGCCTGTCAGTCGTTCGCGGCACTGTCGCTGGATCCGCCGCTGGTGCTCTTCTGCCCGACGAAGCAGTCGCGCTCGTGGGCGGCCATCGAGGCCAGCGGCAACTTCTGCGTCAACATCCTGCACGAGGACCAGAAGGACGTGTCGGCGCGGTTCGGCTCCCGCGAGCCTGACAAGTTCGCCGGGATCGACTGGACGCCTTCAGGTCTCGGATCACCGGCGATCGACGGCGCGCTCGCTCATCTCGACTGCTCGGTGCATTCGGTGCACGACGGGGGTGACCACTTCGTGGTGTTCGGCGGGGTGCACTCACTGTCGGAGAATTCCACCGGGAAGAAGCCGCGGCCGCTGCTGTTCTACCAGGGGCAGTACACCGGCATCGAACCTGACAAGACCACGCCGGCCGACTGGCGCAATGACCTCGAGGCGTTCCTGACCGCGACCACCGACGACACCTGGCTCTAGGTCGTCCGCTGCGCCGCCCCTTCCATCAGCGAGCGCACGGTCCTCAGGTGCCCGGGTAGCACCTTCGCCCAGACCATTCGGGCGACGGGGTTGCCGAGTTCGACGAGTGTCGCGAAGGTGACACCCTGATCGCTGAGCCGGGTGATCAGCTGGCCGTGCAGGCCGATCCGGGAATCGCTCTGCAGGCGAAGGAATTCCGCGGTGTTGCCGGTGATCGGCCAGCCGGCGATGGTGTCGGGCCGACCGTGATGTAGCGCTATCCCGAGCGCGGTCCACCCGGCGCGCAGGCGTAGGCGCACGGCCGCCGGCGGATGCTCGAGGATCTCGCGCGCCCATTGTTCGGGTGTGCGCGAGAGGTCGCCGTCGGTGCGCAGGACGTGGGCGTCGACGTGGTCGATCCGCGTCAGGGTGCTGCGCGCCAGGAGGGCGCTGTCGGCGTCGACGCGGTCGACGGTTGCGGTAGGGGAGTTCATCGTCTGCCTCCTGATAGATACAGAACAGTACTGTATCTATCGTAGGATGGAACGGCAATAGTCGCTCGACGATCGGACCGCCGATGCCGCCACCTGTTCGCACACCCCGGGATGCATGGGTCGACGCCGGGCTGGGCCTGTTGGCCGCGGACGGACCCGACGCGGTGCGGGTCGAGGTGCTCGCTCAGCGGCTCGGCGTGACCAGGGGCGGGTTCTACCGGCAGTTCGGCGGGCGCAGCGAGCTCATCGAGGCGATGCTCGACACCTGGGAGCAGCGCAGTATCGACGACGCCCGGGCGCGGGTCGAGGCCGAGGGCGGCGACGCGCGGAGCAAGGTCGCCCGGGCCGGAGCGCTGACCTTTTCACCCGAGTTGCTCCCGCTGGATCTGGCGGTCCGGGACTGGGCGCGGCGTGACCGGGAGGTGGCGCGCAGGCTGCGGCAGGTGGACAACCGCCGCATGGACTACCTGCGAGAGCTCCTCTCGGCAATCGTCGATGACCCGGCCCAGGTCGAGGCCAGGGCGATGCTTGCGTTCTCGCTCGTCATCGGTGACCACCTGATCGCCGCCGACCATCCGGGCAGCACCCGGGGTCGGGTCATACGCGACGCGACCCGCCTGCTCCTCGGCGAAATCACACCGGTGTGATTCATCCACACTGGGGATAACTCCTGTGGATAACCTTCGCCTACTTCCGGCCGAGCAGCACCTCGCGCTGGTCGCGCACCCGCTCCCGCAACGCGGCGACCACCGCCGCGACCTCGGGCCGGCGCAACGTCTCGGCGCGGGTGACCAGCCAGTAGGTCAGCCGGATCGACACCGCGGCGGGAAGCACCCGGACCAGATCGGGATGGCGGTCGGCCATGAAGCACGGCAGCAGGCCCAGTCCGGCCGCGGCGCGGGTGGCCTCGACGTGGACGAACACGTTGGTCGACGTCACCGATTCGCGCATGGCGGGTGCGAAACTGGCGGCCAGGTCCAGATCGTCGACCTGCAGCATCGAGTCGATGAAGTACACGAGCGGGAACCGGCGCAGGTCGTCCACATCGGCCGGTTCACCGTGCTCGGCGAGGTAGTCGCGCGAGCCGTACAGGCCCAGGCAATAATCGCCGAGGGGCAGTGCCTCGGCGCGGTGCACCTTCGGCTCGCCGACGACGATCTCGATGTCCAGGCCCGAGCGCTGCTGACTGGCCCGGCGTGTGGCGGCCACGATCTCCACCGACACCTTGGCGTGCTTGCGCTGTACCGCCGCCGCGGCCGGCGCGGCGATGTAGGCGGAGAACCCGTCGGTGGCCGAGAGGCGCACGACGCCTTCGAGTGCTCGCTGCCCGGCCGCGTCGGTGGCCAGCGAGCGGACCGCGTTCTCGACCGCTTCGGCGGCGGCCAGGGCTTCGCGTCCGAGGTCGGTGAGCTCCCAGCCGCCGGCGACGCGGGCCAGGACGCGGCCGCCCATGGCCTGTTCCAGCGCGGCGATGCGGCGGCTGATCGTCGTGTGGTTCAGGCCAAGCTCGTCGGCCGCGGTGGTGTATCGGCCCGTCCGGCCGACCGCCAACAGGACCAGCAGGTCGTCGGCACTGGGCCTGCGGGCAGGTAAAGGCACTTCTGCATTTTCGCAGATCGACACTGCGGTTTTGGCCATTGCCGGGTGGGGTAGCTGCAGGAATACTCACCGACATCTGTGGCGGTCATCACAAAGGAGGGGTGTGCGATGAGCACGCAACACGACGCGCGAACCGACGGTCCGGGACCGATCACGACGGGCCTCAAACGGGTGGTGGTCGCCTCGATGGCGGGGACGGTGGTCGAGTGGTACGAGTTCTTCCTGTACGCCACCGCCGCCACGTTGGTGTTCAACAAGGTGTTCTTCGCCGAGGGCACCAGCGAGGCCGCCGGGCTCATCGCCGCGCTGCTGACCTATGCGGTCGGGTTCGTCGCCCGTCCGCTGGGCGGCATCGTGTTCGGACATTTCGGCGACAAGTACGGCCGCAAGAAGCTGCTGCAGTTCGCGATCCTGCTCGTCGGTGTCGTGACCTTCCTGATGGGATGCCTGCCCACCTATGCCCAGATCGGGGTGTGGGCGCCGATCCTGCTCGTCGCGCTGCGGTTCCTGCAGGGCTTCGCCGTCGGCGGTGAGTGGGGTGGGGCGGTGCTGCTGGTCGCCGAACACAGCCCGGACAAGGACCGGGCGTTCTGGTCCAGTTGGCCGCAGGCCGCGGTGCCGGTGGGCAACATGCTCGCCACCGTCGTGCTGCTGGTCCTGACCGGGGTGCTGACCGAGGACGCGTTCATGTCCTGGGGCTGGCGCGTGGCGTTCTGGCTCTCGGCGGTGGTCGTGCTGATCGGCTACTACATCCGAACCAAGGTGACCGACGCGCCGATCTTCATCGCGGCCCAGGAAGAGGTCGAACGGGTCAAGGCCGTGTCCTACGGCGTCAAAGAGGTGCTGAAGCGTTACCCCCGTGGCGTTTTCACCGCGATGGGGCTGCGGTTCGCCGAGAACATCATGTACTACCTGGTGGTCACGTTCTCGATCGTCTACCTCAAGACCCATGTCGGCGCCGATACCAGCGACATCCTGTGGTGGCTGCTGGCCGCGCACGCCGTGCACTTCCTGGTCGTGCCGCAGGTGGGCCGACTGGCCGACCGGTACGGCCGCCGACCGGTGTACATCGGCGGCGCAGCGCTGGCCGCCACCTGGGGGTTCTTCGCGTTCCCGATGATGAACACCGGTAACTACCTGATGATCATGGGCGCGGTCATCCTCGGACTGGTCATCCACGCGTTCATGTACGCGCCGCAGCCGGCGATCATGGCCGAGATGTTCCCGACCCGGATGCGGTATTCGGGTGTGTCCCTGGGCTATCAGGTGACGTCGATCGTGGCGGGATCGCTGGCCCCGGCGATCGCCACCTGGCTGCTGGACAGGTTCGGCACCTGGATCCCGATCGCGGTCTACCTGGCCGGCGCCGCAGTGATCACGCTCGTCGCCGCGTGGTTCACCCGCGAGACCAACGGCATCGACCTGCACGACGTCGACGAGGCCGATCGAGAGCAACTCGCCAAGGCCGGCCTGGTATGAGTGGTCTGCGCGGCCGCACCGCACTGGTCACCGGCGGCGCCGGCGGTATCGGCGCGGCGTGCGCCAGGGCGCTGGCCGAACAGGGGGCCGAGGTCACCGTCGTGGACGTAGACGACGTGGCGGCCAAGGCCCTCGCCCAGGAGATCGGCGGAACCGCCTGGGTGCTGGACCTTCTCGATGTCCAGGCGCTGGAGGGTCTGACCCTGGCGACCGACATCCTGGTCAACAACGCCGGCGTGCAGAACATCGATGAGATCGCCGAGTTCCCGCCGCAGAAGTTCCGCTCGATGATGGCGTTGATGGTGGAAGCGCCGTTCCTGTTGATCCGGGCCGCGCTGCCGCACATGTACCGCAACGAGTTCGGGCGGGTGATCAACATCTCGTCGATCCACGGACTGCGGGCGTCGCCGTACAAGGTCGCCTACGTCACCGCCAAGCACGCTCTGGAGGGGTTGTCCAAGGTGACCGCGCTCGAAGGCGGTCCGCACGGCGTCACGAGCAACTGCGTCAACCCGGGCTACGTCCGGACCCCGCTGGTGACCAGACAGATCGCCGACCAGGCCAGAACGCACAACATCGATGAGGATCAGGTCATCTCTGACATCCTGCTCAAGGAGAGCGCGGTGAAGCGTCTCGTGGAACCTGAGGAGGTCGGCGCGTTGGTCGCATGGTTGGCATCGCCTGTGGCGGGCATGGTCACGGGGGCGTCGTACACGATGGACGGCGGATGGAGCGCCCGGTGACGGTGACCACCGAGCCCCAGTGGGTGCCGACCGACGAGGACATCGAGGGAGCGCAGGTCACAGCGTTCGCCCGCTTCGCCGAACAACGCACCGGCAAGACGTTCGCGGATTACCAGGCCCTGTGGCGGTGGTCGGTCGAGGACGTCGAGGGATTCTGGGGCGCGCTGTGGGACTACTTCGAGCTCGGTGAGCATTCCGGTGTCCTCGAGGGATCGGAAATGCCCGGGGTCACCTGGTTTCCGGGCACCACACTGAACTACGTCGACCAGGTCGTGCGGCAGGCCCGGACTGACCGGCCGGCGATCATCCACGTCAGCGAGGACGGACCCGACCGCGAGGTGTCCTGGGCCGACCTGCTCGGACGGGCCGCGGCGTTCGCCGAGAAACTGCGCGCGGTCGGCGTCGGCCCCGGTGACCGCGTCGTCGGGTATCTGCCCAACATCCCGGAGACAGTCATCGCGTTTCTGGCCACCGCCGGCGTCGGCGCGGTGTGGAGCGCATGCGGGCAGGACTACTCGGCCAAGGCAGCGCTGGACCGTCTGGGGCAGCTGGAACCGACGGTGTTGGTGGCCGCCGACGGCTACCTGTTCGGCGGCAAATACCGCGACAAGCGGGACGACGTGAAGGCCGTTGCGGCCGGGTTGCCGACGCTGAAGGCGACGTTCTCGACCGACGACCTCGCCGAACGAAGCGACGTCGCATGGGAACCCGTCCCGGTGGCGTTCGAGCATCCGCTGTGGATCCTGTTCTCGTCCGGGACCACCGGGCTGCCGAAGGGCATCATCCACGGCCACGGCGGCGTGGTGATCGAGCATCTCAAAGCCGTTGCGCTGCAATCGGACATCGGCCGCGACGACACATTCTTCTGGTACACCAGCCCCAGCTGGATGATGTGGAACTTCCAGGTCGCGGGGCTGCTGGTCGGTGCGACGATCGTCTGCTACGAGGGCAGTCCGAACGCCCCGAAGCCGGATGCGTTGTGGGACATCGCCGCCCGGACCCGCGCCACGGTGCTGGGCACGAGTCCCGGTTATGTGCTGGGCTGTATGAAGGCCGACGCCGAGCCCGGCCGCACCCACGACCTGTCGGCGCTGCGGACTGTCGGGATCACCGGGTCGTCGCTCCCTTCGTCGTCGTCGCTGTGGTTGCGCGACCATGTGGGGGTGCAGGTCGCCTCGATCAGCGGAGGCACCGACGTGGTGTCGGCGTTCATCGGTGGTGCGCGCACCGTGCCGGTATGGCCCGGCGAACTGTCCGCGCCGTACCTCGGTGTCGCCCTCGACGCATGGGACGAGTCAGGAAACCCGGTGCGGGGCGAGGTCGGCGAACTCGTCGTCACCAAGCCGCTGCCGTCGATGCCGGTCGCGTTCTGGAACGATCCCGACGGAGACCGTTACCGTTCCGCCTATTTCGACACGTTCCCGGGTGTCTGGCGCCACGGTGACTGGATCACCATCACCGACCACGACAGCGTGATCGTGCACGGCCGGTCCGACTCGACGCTCAACCGGCACGGCATCCGGATGGGCAGCGCCGACATCTATCAGGCGGTTGAGAGTCTGCCCGAGGTGGTGGAGGCGTTGGTGATCGGCGCCGAGCAACCCGACGGCGGCTACTGGATGCCGTTGTTCGTGGTGCTGCCCGATGATGTCGAACTGACCGACGAACTCCGCGACCGTATCAACGACACGATCCGCTCCGAGGTGTCGCCGCGCCACGTGCCCGACGAGATCATCGTCGCGCCCGCCGTTCCGCACACCCGCACCGGCAAGAAGCTGGAGGTGCCGATCAAGAAGCTGTTCCAGGGCGGAGACCCGGCGAAGGTCGTCGAGCGCAGCGCTGTCGACGATCCCGCGCTTCTCGACTGGTACGTCACGCAGCGTCGAAGGTGACGAGGTCGATGCTGAGTCGGCCTTCGGCCAGGCTGAGCCGCCGGCGTACCGGTGGCCCGGGTAGCTGCGGGGCGATCGAGGTGTAGGTGGCCCCGGTCGGGGTCACATACTCGGCTCGATGCTCACCGTTGTCCTCGCTCGTGCTGACCCGCCAGCCCGGCGCCTCCTTCGCGTAGTTGCACGCCTCGCACACCCCCAGCCCGTTGCCCGCACTCGTGGGCCCGCCCGCCCGGGCCGGCACCGCATGATCGTGGTGGCGGATCGGGGCATTGCAGTACGGGGTGCGACACGTGCGGTCCCGGCGCTGCAACAGCAGCGCCAAACCTTTCGGAAACCTGCGGGCTTTGGATTCCATCGCCACCAACTGCCCTGAGCCGGGGTGACGGTAGAGCCGGCGCAGCGTGGCCTTCGGCTCGGCATCAGCAGCCGCATCCCCGGTCAACGCCCGGCAGAACCCGGCCGGCACCGGGCCGTACCCGTCGAGCCAACCCAGCTCGTCATCGTCACCGGCCAGGGTGGTGTCGGCCATCACCAGACTCACCGCCACCGGTACCGGCCC
>NZ_BCRS01000028.1 GCF_001552715.1 Mycolicibacterium vaccae NBRC 14118 = CIP 105934
GCCCAGCGCCAGCTTGTCGGCGGTGCCGAAGGTGCTGATCGCCCATTCCTTGACGGGTCCCGGCGTCAGATCGATCACCGCGGAGCCGACGGCGGTGCGCACGTCGGCCTCCGGCCCGAACACGGCGGCCACGAGTTGGGCCACCCCGACGCCGACCGCGGCCGCGGCCACCCCGGCCAGCGCCCTGGCGCCGCGCGTGCTCATGCCGCCAACGTACCGCCGCTCAGAACCCGAAACCCTTACCGAATCGTGTCATCGGCTAGGTTGCAGATGGGCTTTACACATCGTCCATGTTCTGGAAAGTGCGAAAGGGAGCAGATGGAGATCGAGGGCAAGAAGGCCGTGGTCGTCGGCGGCGCGTCGGGCTTCGGGCGAGCCACCGCGGAAGCGCTGGCCAAGCGGGGTGCGAGCGTGGCGGTACTGGACCGGCCGCAGTCCAAGGGCAAGGAAGTCGCCGACCAGATCGGTGGCACCTTCCATGAGGTCGACATCACCGACTTCGACGGCACCGAGGCCGTGCTGAACCAGGCCGTGGAGGCGCTGGGCGGCCTGCACATCGCGGTCACCACCGCCGGGGGCGGCATCGCCGAGCGCACGGTCAAGAAGGACGGACCACACAGCCTTGACTCGTTCCGCAAGAGCATCGACCTCAACCTCATCGGCACGTTCAACATCAGCAGGCTCGCCGCCTGGCACATGTCGAAGAACGATCCGGTCGACGACGAGGCCGAAGAGCGCGGCGTCATCATCAACACCGCCTCCATCGCGGCGTTCGAGGGACAGATCGGGCAGGTCGCCTACACGGCCTCCAAGGCCGCGATCGCGGGCATGTGCCTGACGATGGCGCGCGACCTGGGCAGCCTGGGGATCCGCGCGCTCGCGATCGCGCCGAGCCTGTTCGCGACCGGCCTGACCGAGGGCATTCCCGACGAGTTCGCCTCGGTGCTGACCAAGGACGCCGCGTTCCCGAAGCGCCTCGGCAAGCCTGAGGAATACGCCAAGCTCGCCGTCGCGATCGTCGAGAACCCGATGCTCAACGGCCAGTGCCTGCGCCTGGACGCCGGACAGCGCTTCGCCCCCAAGTAAACCGGGGGAATCGGGCGCGCTGAACGACACCGAGTGTCGCTCGGCGCGCCCGATCCGCTCTTTTCGCCACTAGGGTGGCGGGCATGCCCACAGTGGCCGATCACGTCATCGCGACCCTTCGCGCCAGCGGCGTCCAGCGGGTGTACGGCCTGTCCGGCGACAGCCTCAACGGGTTCACCGACGCGCTGCGCCGATCCGGTGAGATCAGCTGGGAACACGTGCGCCACGAGGAGACGGCCGCGTTCGCCGCGGCCGCGGACGCCGGCCTGACCGGACAGCTCGCGGTGTGCGCGGGCAGCTGCGGGCCGGGCAACCTGCACCTGATCAACGGGCTGTTCGACGCCCAGCGCAGCCGGGTCCCGGTGCTGGCGATCGCCGCGCACATCCCGCGGTCGGAGATCGGCTCCGAGTACTTCCAGGAGACCCACCCGCAGGAACTGTTCCGTGAGTGCAGCGTCTACCGCGAGATGGTCAGCACCCCCGAGATGCTGCCGCGCATTCTGCACATGGCGATGCGGGCCGCGGTCGAGGAGCGGGGCGTGGCCGTGGTCGTGATCCCCGGAGAGATCTTCCTGCAGAAGGCCGATGCGACCGCGTGGCAGAGCCGGCCGGTGTTGCCGTCGCGGTCGGTGGTGCGCCCCGACGACGCCGCGCTGCGCGACGCCGCGGCGATGCTCAACGAGGCGCAGGCGGTGACCATCCTCGGCGGCGCGGGTGTCGAGGGCGCGCACGACGAGCTCGTCCAGCTCGCCGCCACGCTGCACGCCCCGGTGGTACATGCGTTGCGCGGCAAGGAATTCATCGAGTACGACAACCCGTACGACGTCGGCATGACCGGGTTGCTGGGCTTCGCGTCGGGCTACAAGGCGATCAAGGAATCCGACCTGCTGCTCATGCTCGGCACCGACTTCCCGTACCAGCAGTTCTATCCCGACCACGCCAAGGTGATCCAGGTCGACATCCGCGGTCGCCACCTCGGCCGGCGCACACCGATCGACCTCGGCCTGGTCGGTTCGGTCGGCGACACGCTGTCGGCGCTGCAACCGATGCTGCGGCAGAAGACCGACCGCACGCACCTGGACCGCTCACTGAAGCACTACCGCAGAACCCGCAAGACCCTCGACGACCTCGCCGTCAACGACCGTGACCGCACCCCGATCAGGCCGGAATACGTTGCCGCCCTGGTGAACACGCTGGCCTCTGACGACGCGGTGTTCACCGCCGACGTCGGCTCGCCGGTGGTGTGGGCGGCCCGCTACCTGGCCATGAACGGGCGTCGCCGCCTCCTCGGATCGTTCAATCACGGCACCATGGCCAACGCGTTGCCGCACGCGATCGGCGCGCAGACCGCGTTCCCGCAGCGGCAGGTGGTGGCGCTGTCCGGCGACGGCGGACTGACGATGCTGTTCGGTGAGCTGATCACGTTGATCCAGAACCGGTTACCGGTCAAGGTCGTGGTGTTCAACAACTCCTCGCTGAACTTCGTCGAACTGGAGATGAAGGCCGCGGGCATCGTGACCTTCGGCACCGACCTGGTCAACCCGGACTTCGCCGCCGTCGCACAGTCGATGGGAGTCTTCGGGCGTCGCGTCGAGCGCCCCGATGAACTCGAGTCGGCGCTGGCGGCCGCGTTCGCGGTCAGCGGGCCCGCCGTCGTCGACGTCGTCACCGCCCGCCAGGAACTGTCGATCCCGCCGGCCATCACCGCCGAACAGGCCAAGGGTTTCTCGCTGTATGCGATCCGGACCATCCTCGCCGGGCGCGGGGACGAACTGCTGGACCTGGTGACCACCAACGTGGCGCGCCGCATTCTGGACTGAACTCCTCAGCCGACCTGGCACCATGGCGGCATGCCGGTGGATGTGACGCTGACCGAGGCCGAGACCGACGCGCTGCGGAAGTGGGTGCAGGGGAGCGGGATCGGGTCCACGGTCACCGACGTCGCACCGCTGACCGGCGGATCGCAGAACATCGTGGTGCGCCTGCGGGTGGACGGTGAGCCGATGGTGCTGCGCCGACCGCCGCAACACCCGCGGCCGACGAGCGACAACACCATGCGCCGAGAGATCGCGGTGCTGCAGACACTGAAGGGCACCGCGGTGCCGCACCCGGAACTGATCGCCGGATGCGAGGACCTCAGCGTGCTCGGGGTGGTGTTCTATCTGATGGAGGCGGTCGACGGGTTCAACCCCGGCACCGAGGTCGACCAGGCCTACGTCCGTGACGCCGGCATGCGTCACCGCGTCGGGACGTCCTACGCGGCGAGCCTGGCCGAGCTCGGCAAGGTGGCCTGGCAGGGCAGTCCGCTGGCCGCGCTGAAACGTCCGGGATCCTTTCTGGCACGCCAGGTTCCGCAGTTCATGCGGCTGCTGGAGAGTTACCGGCACGACAACTACGCGCCCGAGTCGTTCCCGTCGGTGCATGTGCTCGCCGACTGGCTGGACTCGCGCAGGCCCGACGACGCCGAACCCGGGATCATGCACGGCGACTGCCATCTGAACAACGTGCTGCTGCGCCGCGACGTCCCCGAGCTCGCGGCGTTCATCGACTGGGAGATGTGCACCGTCGGGGACCCGTTGCTCGACCTCGGGTGGATGCTGGTGTGCTGGCCGGACGGACCCAACCCGATCGACGCCGGAGCGGAACTGGCTGCCCTCGGCGGGCTGGCGACCAGGGCCGAACTGATCGAGGCCTACCTGGATGCGGGCGGGCGCCGGACGTCGCGACTGGACTGGTACATCGCGATGGCGTGTTTCAAACTCGCGATCGTCATCGAGGGCACCTGGTCGCGCCACCTGGCCGGGCAGGCCAGCGCCGAGGCGGGGGAGCGGCTGCACGCCTCGGCGGAGAACCTCATCGCGCTCGGAACGCGGGTGTCGGCGGGCGACAACCCGTTCGGGTGAACGCTCAGCGGTAGGCGTCGAAACCGAGCTTGACCGCCAGCGCGACGCCGGCGAGGCCGATGAGAATGCGCAGGGGTTTGTCCGGGCTGTGCCGCACGACCACCGGGCCCAGCCGGGAGCCGAGCAGACAGCCGGTTCCGAGCGCGAGCACCGCCGGCCACTGCACGGGCGCCACCACCGCGAAGATCAGTGCGGCCACCCCGTTGGCCAGTCCGAGGACGACGTTCTTGCCCGCGTTGGCATGGGCCAGTGTCTCGCCGCCGAGCCGCAGGAACAGCGCCAGCAGCAGCACGCCCGCCGCGGCGCCGAAGTAGCCGCCGTAGATGCAGATCGCGAACACCGCGACACCCTGCAGCGCGAGCGTGAGCCGCTGCCGGCGACGCGACGCGCCCGAGTTGTCCGGGGCGGGTCGCACCGGCAACAGGATCGCCAGAGAGGCGAATCCGAGCAGTGCGGGCACGATTTTCTCGAAACCCTCGGCCGGCGTGGACAACAGCAGGACCGCGCCGGTGACGCCACCTACCGCGGCGAAGGGCAGCACCCGTTTCAACAACGGACCCTGGCCGGCCAGTTCGGGCCGCGACCCCAGGATCGAGCCGACCCCGTTGAACACCAGCGCCACGGTGTTGGTGACGTTGGCGGTCACCGGCGGCAGGCCCGCCAGCAGCAGCGCCGGATAGGTGGCGACCGACGCCAGGCCCGCGATGCTGCCGGTCAGTCCACCGGCGATTCCGGCCGCGAAGAGCAGCAGCGCTTGCGACCAGGACACCGGCACATTGTGCCCGCCCGGTCGGAGGGGGACAGGCCGAGACAGGTGTTTGCACCGAGGGATCGCGGAGGTCTAGCATCGCTGACGTGCCGAGGCGACTCGTAGTAGAAACCCGCAGCGGGGTCTGATCCTGACCGACCCCCCGCTGTGGGTCGTTCGCTACGTCGTCGGTCGCTTCCTCTCGGATCGAAAAGGCCGGCACATGCATTCCTCCATCACTCTGTCAGGTGGCACACCGATGACCTTCTCCGCCGTCGTCGACGGCCGACTGCCCAGCGCGCTGCGCGGGCCGGCCGAGACCAAGACGTTCGACGAATTCTGTGACGAGTACGCGCCTGCATCTGGACCGGTGCGGCTGGGCCAGTGGTCCTGCGTGGACAACGAACGGCGGCTGGGACCGCAGGTCCGGACCTACCAGGCCACGCTGGCGCTGGGGGAGCGCATCGGCACCTCCAGGGCCGCCGCGTGCGGCCCGGTCGCCGCGCTGACCGCGATGCTCTACGAACACGGGGTGGCCGTCGAGATGACGGCATTCCACCAGCTGCCCGCAGGCGCGCACACCGCGACGTTCATTCACGGCAGCGACGGCGGCAGCTCCCGGTGGGCGATGGGATGGTCCGACGATCCGACCGAGTCGGCGTTGCGCGCGGTCGTGGCGTGCGCCAACCGGTTGATCACCCGCTGACCTCAACGCCGAAATCGCATTCCACGCGGGCCTTTTCGCGTGCCGGCCGCGTGGAATGCGATTTCGGCGGAAGGTGAGTCAGTGCCGCGGGCGCAGCATGATCGGCATACCGTCGAGCGGAACCGGCATGCCGCCGTAGTCGTAGCGCGGCTCGTAGCCCGGACGCGGCAGCTCCAGCCGGTAGTTCTGCAGCAGCCGGTGCATCACCGTCTTGATCTCCAGCTGGCCGAACACCATGCCGATGCACTTGTGGGCGCCGCCGCCGAACGGGGCGAAGGCGTACCGGTGCTTCTTGTGCTCGTTGCGCGGCTCGGTGAACCGCTCCGGATCGAACTTGTCCGGCTCGGTCCACAGCTCCGGCAGCCGGTGGTTGATCGACGGCCAGGTCACCACACTCGTTCCGGCCGGGATGTAGTACCCGAGCAGGTCGGTGTCGCGGACGGCCTGGCGGAAGTTGAACGGCAGCGGGGTCATCATCCGCAGCGACTCGTTGATCACCAGGTCGTAGGTCTCGAGCTTGTCCAGCGCCTCGATGTCGAGCGGGCCGTCGCCGATGCGCGCCGACTCCTCGCGCAACCGGTCCTGCCACTCGGGGTTGGCGGCCAGGTGGTAGGCCATCGTCGTCATGGTCGACGTCGACGTGTCGTGCGCGGCCATCATCAGGAAGATCATGTGGCTGACGATCTGGTCGTCGGTGAAGGTCTGACCGTCCTCGTCGGCGGAATGACAGAGCACGCTGAACATGTCGGTGCTCTCCGAGCGCCGCTTCTCGCCGATCCGGCTGGAGAAGTAGTCCTCCAGCGTCTTGCGCGCCTTGATCCCGCGCCACCACGTCAGCGGCGGCACCGGCTTGCGCACGATCGCGTTGCCCGCGCGGGTGGTGGTGGTGAACGCCTGGTTCACCGTCGTGACCAGAGCGCGGTCGGTGCCCGCGGGCACGCCCATGAACACCTCGGAGGCGATGTCGAGCGTGAGCTCCTTGATCGCCGGGTGGAACAGGAACCGCGGGTCATTGGCCACCCAGTCGTCGGCGAGCACCGCCGAGGCCACCGAGTCGATGTGGGACACATACCCGGTCAGCCGGGTGCGGGTGAACGCCTCCTGCATGATCCGGCGGTGGAACAGGTGCTCGTCGAAGTCGAGCAGCATCAGGCCGCCCTCGAAGAACGGGCCGATCACCGGGTCCCAGGCACGCTGGGAGAAGTCCTTGTTGCGGTTGGTGAACACCGCCTGGGTCGCGTCGGGACCCAGCGCCATCACCGACGACAGCGCCGGCGACTCGGCGAAGTACACCGGGCCGTGCTTGCGGTAGATCTCCAGGATGAAGTCGGGGCCGCCGCGGAAGATCTCGATCATGTGGCCGAGGATCGGCAGGCCCGCATCGCCGCGGATCGGCTTCAGGTCACTGCCTGCGGGCGGATCGGCCAGCACGAACTGGTCCCATTGCCTGTCTTTGAGGCGCTTCTCCACCACCCCCATGCCAGGAATGGTGACCGGCGTCGGCTTCAGCCGCCGTTTTGCCTGGTCGAGCAAATAGTCAGTGGTCGAGACTGTCGGCACCTGAACGCTCCTGGAGTCGAAGGTTGTGGTCGATGTCACTCTGAACGTCATCCTGACCGACTCTCTTGACGGCTGTCAAGTTCTTCGAGGTTTGTGTCCGGGGTGCGGTGGTGCCAAGGTTTACAGGCATGACGGCTGAACCTGCCCCCGACCTTCGCCGCAGCAGAGGCGATCGTCAGCGGGACGCGATCGTGGTCGCCGTCCGCGAACTGCTCCAGGAACGTCCGTTCGCCGACCTGTCGGTCAGCACGATCAGCGAACGGGCCGGGGTGGCCCGGTCGGGTTTCTACTTCTACTTCGACTCCAAATACGCGGTGCTCGCGGTGATCGTCGCCGACGCGATGGCCGAGCTCGACCAGCTCACCCACGATTTCGCGCCGCGTAAGCCGGGGGAGTCGCCGTCGGAGTTCGCCACCCGCATGGTCGGCTACGCCGCCACCGTGTACGCCAGGAACGACCCGATCATGAGCGCGTGCAATCTGGCCCGCAACACCGATGCCCAGATCCGCGAGATCATGGACGACTTCCAGGACACCGTGGTGGACAAGATCGTCGGCCTCGTCGCACACGACACCGGCGCCCGCCCGATCTCCGATGACCTGACCTCCCTGGTGCGCACGCTGATCGCGGTGACCTCCATGACACTGGCGCACGACAGCGCGTTCGTCGGCCGCGGCGAGGATCCGGCCCGGGCCATCGACATCGTGCAGCGGTTGTGGCTCAGCGGGCTGTGGGGCGCAGGCAGCCTTCCCGGAGACCACAGCTAGTTCCGCGGCCGCGCGGGCGGCCCGGCCCGCGCCGGTAGTGTCGTTTCCCATGGCCAAGGGCAACGGAATCGACGGGTTCGCCGGCAAGCGGTGTCTGATCACCGGTGCCGCCAGCGGGATCGGCCGGGCGACCGCGCTGAAGCTGGCCGCGCAGGGCGCAGAACTCTTTCTCACCGACCGCGACGCGGACAAACTCGCGCTCACCGTCGCCGACGCCCACGCACTCGGCGGTGCGGTCGCCGCCCACCGCGCGCTGGACGTCTCCGACCATGACGCAGTCGCCGGCTTCGGCGCTGACATCCACGCCACACACCCCGCGATGGACGTGGTGATGAACATCGCCGGGATCTCGGCGTGGGGCACCGTGGACAAACTGACCCACCGTGACTGGAAGTCGCTGGTCGACGTGAACCTGATGGGCCCGATCCACATCATCGAGACGTTCGTGCCGCCGATGGTCAAGGCGCACCGCGGCGGTCATCTGGTCAACGTGTCCTCGGCCGCCGGGATCGTCGCCCTGCCGTGGCACGCGGCCTACAGCGCGAGCAAGTACGGGTTGCGGGGGCTGTCCGAGGTGTTGCGGTTCGACCTCGCGCGCCATCGCATCGGGGTGTCGGTGGTGGTGCCCGGCGCGGTGCGCACCCCGCTGGTGGACACCGTGCACATCGCCGGCGTGGACCGCGACGACCCGAACGTGCAGAAGTGGACGGGCCGGTTCTCGGGCCACGCGGTGTCCCCTGAGTTCGCGGCCGACAAGATCCTGCAGGGGGTGCTGGCCAACCGCTATCTCGTCTACACCTCCAACGACATCCGGGCGCTGTACCTGTTCAAGCGGACCATGTGGCTGCCCTACAGCATCACGATGAAGCAGGTGAACGTGCTGTTCACCCGCGCGCTGAAGCCGAAGACCAAGCGCCGCTGAGGTTTCAGCGCCCGCCCCAGTCCCACGGCGGAGTGGTGGACAGGTCCTGGCCTGCGATCTTGGTCTCGCCCCAGTCCTTGTAGAGCTCGAGCTCCCAGGCGTCGCCGTCCGCGCCGATCGGTTCGGCGCCGAGGTGAGCGCGCAGCGCCTCCGAGTGCGTCACCACCACGACCTGAGTGCGGGTCGCGGCCGCCGCGATCAACTCGGCCAGCGGGTGCACCAGGTCGGGGTGCAGCGACGTCTCGGGCTCGTTGAGCACCATCAGCGACGGCGGTTGCGGGCTCAGCAGAGCCGCCGCCCACAGCAGGAAACGCAGTGTGCCGTCGGAGATCTCGGCGCTGCGCAGCGGACGCAGCATGCCACGCTGGTGCAGGCGCAGGTCGAACAGTCCGTCGGTGACCGCCACCGACACCGTGGCGCCGTCGAACGCGCCGGCCACCGCGCGGGCGAGATCGCCGGTGCCCGTCTCGAGGATGGTCTGCACCGCGGCGGCAAGATCGGCACCGTCATCGGCGAGCACCGGTGTGCGGGTGCCCACCTGCGGTCGCCGGGCCGGTGCCTGGCTGTCGGCGCGGAATCCGTCGTAGAACCGCCAGTCGCGCAACCGTTCCCGGACCATCACCAGCTCGGGCACCGCGCCGGCCCAGTCCGCCAGGACACTGCGGTGGGCGGGAAGGTTGCGGGTCAGCTCGTCGAAACCGCGGCCGCTCTCGGCGGCCACCTCGACCATCCCGCGCACCCGCCGCACCAGCGTCGCCGCGGGGCGGGCTACGGGTCCGGCGAAGACCAGTTCGCGTTTGACCTCGGGATCGCGCGTGAACGCCGTGTCGCCGGCCTGAGGCAGGCCGAGGTCGATGAGATATCCGAAATCGTCTGCGGCATAGCCCATGTCGATGGACACCGCCCGGGTGCGGGGACCACCCTGCGCGGTGCCGGTGCGCCGCGCGCCGCCCAGGTGTTCCGGGCCCGCCCACATCGCCGACTCCACCCCGCCTTCCCGGGCGAACGACCCGATCACCTCGCCGCGGCCACAGTCGGCGAGCAGTCGTAATGCCCGGTACAGCGACGATTTCCCGGTGCCGTTGGCGCCGGTGACCACGGTGAGCCGGCGCAGCGGCAGCACGAGTTCGCGCAGCGAGCGGTATCCGCGGACCGCAACCGTGTCGAGCATGTTCGCGAGCCTATTGGCCGGCACCGACGAGTCGGGTCAGTGCGGGGAGATGCCGAAGATCCGGGCCCGGATCATCGCCACGAAATCCTCCAGCAACTGGACGTGCCCCGAGGTCCACCGCCGGGGGTGGGGATCCCAGGCGCTCAAAGTGCCGATGGTGTGGCCCGAGCCGTCTTTGAGCGGGAAGCCCGCGTAGGCGACCACGGTGCCGTCGCGGACCGTGTAGTGATCCCGCAGCAGTGGTTCGCCCCGCGCGTCGTCGACGATGAGCGGTTCGTCCGACACCACGACCTCGGCCCCGAGTGAGCCCCGGACCGGTCCTTTCCTGTTGATCTCCAGTTCGCCGGTGAGGCCCACTGCGCTGCACACATACTGGGTGTCCCGGTCGACGAGGGTCACCGCGGCGCCCGGCACCGCGACCGCCGCCGTCACCATCTCGACCACGCGGTCCAGACTGTGGGCGCGTTCGGTGTTGAGCATGCCGCTGTCGTAGAGCGCCTGCAGCCGCTGCGGGTCGTTGATGGCCGAGCGCGTCCCGGCGGTGGCAGGACCCGGGGTCTGCAGTCCGGCCGCGTGCATACGGTCGACAAGTTCGGGCAGACCCTGTTCTCCGCGGCGGGCACGCTCCACGGCCATCCTGGCGGCCACCGCCCGGCCGACGAACTGGTCGACGGTCTCTCCCGCCGCGGCGGCCTCGGCACACAGCACGTCGCTCATCCACGCGTCGAAACCGGGCACGGGCGAGGACGTCGAGGACATGGTCGTCACGCTAACGCGGGCGGGGCCCGTCGTTGCCCGAATCGGGCATGACGAGTTCCAGGCGCACGCCCAGGAGCCGGACCGGGCGATCCGGCTCGAACTCGTCGAGGAGGCCCAGTGCGGTGCGGACCACCGGATCTCGGTCGGTGGTCGGGGCGGCGAGCTTGCGGATCTTGGTGCGGGTGTAGAAGGTGCTGGTGCGTAGGGTGACCGCGACGCGGCTGACCACCCGTTGCTGGGCGAGCACCTCGGCCAGGGTGCGCTGCGCGAGGTCGACCACGGCCGCGGCCATCTCGGCCCGGTCGGTCAGGTCGTGGGCGAACGTCACGACATGGCTGCGCGACCGCGGCACCCATGGTTCGGCGCTGACCGTGGTGTCCCCGCCGCCCTTGGCCAGCAGCAGGATCCACAGCCCGGTCGTCGGGCCGAACGCCGCCGTCAGCACCGCCGGGTCGGTGCGCGCCAACTCCGCGACTGTCGTGATGTCCATGCCGGCAAGCTTTTTCGCGGTTTTGGGGCCCACGCCCCACAGCGTGTCGACCGCCCGGTCGCCCATCGTGGACATCCAGTTGTCGTCGGTGAGGGCGTGGACGCCCGCGGGTTTGCCGAAGCCGGTGGCGACCTTGGCCCGCTGCTTGTTGTCGCTGATGCCCACCGAGCAGGACAGTCCCGTCTGCGTGTGCACCTCGTGCTGAATCCGGCGGGCCAGCGCCACCGGGTCGTCCACCTGCGCACCGATGTAGGCCTCGTCCCAGCCCCACACCTCGACCGGGTGTCCGAGGTCGCGCAGCAGTCCCATCACCTGTTCGGAGGCGGCGTCGTAGGCCTCGGGGTCCGACGGCAGGAAGGTGGCTTCGGGACACCGGCGGGCCGCCGCCCGCAACGGCATCCCCGCGTGCACGCCGAACTCGCGGGCTTCGTAGGAGGCGCAGGTGACCACCTTGCGGGGCTCGGTGGGGTCCCCGCTTCCGCCCACGACCACCGGCAGCCCCACGAGTTCGGGGTGGCGTCGCAGTTCGACCGAGGCGAGAAACTGGTCGAGGTCGACGTGCAGGATCCACTGCTCCCGGGCTGCGGTCCCGGTGTCGGTCATGAGCCGCAGAGCTTGCGCGCCACCGTCTCCCACCCGTCCCCGAGTTCGGCGAGGGTACGGTGCCGGTCGTAGATCTCGTGATGGACGTAGTCGGCGTCCAGCAACGCCAGCAGCGCACTGGTCTGGGCGTCGAGATCGCCTGTGGTCCCGGCGCTTTCGAGGAGAATGCGGACGTGGCTGTGGTGCAGGCCCGCCGGGGCGTTGAAGCGCATCTGCGGATCCCGGCCGATGTCGGTGAGCAGGGCGTAATGGGCGTCGACGAACTTCAGCCGCTCCCTGCCGTAGGCCAGCAGGCGCTGCAGCGGCGGGGCCTCGGGTCCGAGCGGGGCCGGCCCGAACAGGAAGGCCTGCTGCAGGGCTTTCTCGTCCTCGTCGAGCAACTCGACCATCAGCCCGGCGCGGCTGCCGAACCGGCGGAACAGCGTGCCTTTGCCCACTCCTGCGGCCGCGGCGATGTCGTCGGTGGTGACGGCGTCGGCACCGCGCTCGTCGATGAGGCGGCGCGCCGCCTCGATGAGCAGGGCCCGGTTGCGTGCGGCGTCGCCGCGTTCGGCCGGGCCGGCCACCGGGAGTGCCGGTGAGCCGTTACGGTTCTCCGGCACGTCCACCTCGCAACTTTAACTCAGCCGGAATAGATCGGACTGCGGTCCGGTTAGATCGTGCGAGGATCTACCTCCGACGATGGGAAGGACCGCGATGACGCAGAGCGCGAACAGCACCGTACTGGTTCTGGTCGGCAGCCTCCGGGCAGCCTCGGTGAACCGGCAACTGGCCGAACTGGCCCTCGAGACCGCGCCCGACGGTGTGGTGTTCGACTGGTTCGACCGGCTGGGCGAACTGCCGTACTACAACGAGGACATCGACACCGACGACGTGGCCGAACCCGTCACGGCCCTGCGCGCCGCCGCCGCGCGGGCCGACGCCGCGCTGGTGATCACCCCGGAGTACAACGGCACCATCCCGGGGGTGCTGAAGAACGCCATCGACTGGCTCTCGCGTCCCTACGGCGCCGGGGCGCTCAAGGACAAGCCGCTGGCGGTCGTGGGTGCGGCGCTGGGACGGTACGGCGGGCAGTGGGCGCACGACGACACCCGCAAGTCGTTCGGCATCGCCGGGCCGCGGGTCGTCGAGGGCCTGGAGTTGTCGATCCCGAGCGCGACGCTCGACGGCCGGCATCCGCGGGAGCAGGCCGAAGTGGTGGACCGGCTGCGTGACATCGTCGGCAAGCTGGTGGCCGAGATCGGCTGATCCTCCTCCCGGGTGCGCTTGCCGAAAGCGCGCCGCACCAGACGTCGCCGCCCGCGGATGCGGGCGGCGACGAGCGCGTCAGGGTAGCCGAGCAGGGCTTTTCCGAATGCTCTCGGGCGTCCGGTTTCGTTTGCTGTGTGCAGCCTGTCCGGCGGGCTGCGGCCCCCGGGGACGTCGGGGATGTCGGGGGCTTCTGGTAGTTCTGTGCGACGTGCCGGCCCGGCGCGGCCGCGACACGCCGATGTGATGTGCGACACGCCGGTTCCGTGCTCGTCAGGACACGTCTGGAGGCTTACGACCTGGGAATTTCAGAAATGTCATTCAGAACATCTTGTAGTGCTTCTGAATGTCGGACACTAGGTGTAGTGTTTCGAACACCGACGGACCCCCAAGATGTGGAGGTCAGCCGGAGCCCCGAGTCCCGGCGGCGTCGGGTCACCGACACGCCGGCGAGTGGCCCGGACGGCCCGGAATTTCGAGGGCCGCCGGACCGCTGAACATATAGCCCGAAGTACCACCGAAGCACTTGCCCGCCCGTTTTGCCCCTCTTGGCGTTAGGAGCCGTACCGCACATGACTCAGCCAGCCACCGTCACCGTGTACACCAAGCCGGCATGCGTTCAGTGCAACGCCACCTACAAGGCTCTCGACAAGCAGGGCATCGCGTACGACATCGTCGACATCAGCGTGGACACCGAGGCGCGTGACTACGTGATGGCGCTGGGATACCTGCAGGCGCCCGTCGTGGTCGCGGGCAACGACCACTGGTCGGGGTTCCGCCCGGACCGGATCAAGACGCTGGCGGGCGCGGTCTCGGCATCTGCGTGACGGGGGTGGCCGCAGGCCACGGCTGAGCAGTGCGCGGGTAATCGAAGCGGACGGACCGGAGTGAGGGGATCGGCATGAGCAATCTGGTCTACTTCTCCAGCGTCTCCGAGAACACCCACCGCTTCGTGGAGAAGCTCGAGATCCCGGCCGTCCGGATCCCGATCCACGGGCGCATCGAGGTGGACGAACCCTATGTGCTGGTGCTGCCCACCTACGGGGGCGGGCACGCCAACGATCCCGATCCCGATCGCGGGGGCTATGTGCCCAAGCAGGTGATCGCCTTCCTGAACAACGAACACAACCGGTCGTTGATCCGCGGCGTCATCGCCGCGGGCAACACCAACTTCGGCGCCGAGTTCGGATACGCGGGGGTTGTCGTCTCCCGCAAGTGTGGCGTCCCGTTCCTGTACCGATTCGAATTGATGGGCACCACGGACGACGTGTTCGCCGTCCGCCAGGGCCTCACTGATTTTTGGGCTCAGGCCCGGAAGGACCAGACGTGTCACCAACCGTCACAGCTGCAGAACCTGTAACCACCGGCGCTCACGCGCTTCCGGGGGAGACGGATTACCACGCGCTCAACGCGATGCTGAATCTGTACGACGCCGAAGGAAAGATTCAGTTCGAGAAGGACGTGCAGGCGACGCGGGAGTACTTCCTGCAGCACGTCAACCAGAACACGGTGTTCTTCCACAGCCAGGACGAAAAGCTCGACTACCTGATCGAGAAGGAGTACTACGAGCGCGAGGTGCTCGACCAGTACTCCCGCAACTTCGTCAAGAGCCTGCTGGACCGCGCGTACGCGAAGAAGTTCCGGTTCCCGACGTTCGTGGGGGCGTTCAAGTACTACACCTCCTACACGCTCAAGACCTTCGACGGGAAGCGTTATCTGGAGCGCTTCGAGGACCGCGTGGTGATGGTCGCGCTGACGCTGGCCGCGGGCGACACCGTACTGGCCGAGAAGCTTGTCGACGAGATCATCGACGGCCGGTTCCAGCCGGCCACCCCGACGTTCCTGAACTCGGGCAAGAAGCAGCGCGGCGAACCGGTGAGCTGCTTCCTGCTGCGCATCGAGGACAACATGGAGTCCATCGGGCGCTCCATCAACTCCGCGCTGCAGCTGTCCAAGCGTGGTGGCGGAGTCGCGTTGCTGCTGACCAACATTCGTGAGCACGGCGCGCCGATCAAGAACATCGAGAACCAGAGCTCCGGGGTCATCCCGATCATGAAGCTGCTGGAGGATTCCTTCTCCTACGCCAACCAGTTGGGTGCCCGCCAGGGCGCCGGTGCGGTGTACCTGCACGCGCACCATCCCGACATCTACCGCTTCCTGGACACCAAGCGGGAGAACGCCGACGAGAAGATCCGGATCAAGACGCTCTCACTGGGTGTGGTGATCCCCGACATCACCTTCGAGCTGGCCAAGAAGAACGAGGACATGTACCTGTTCTCGCCGTACGACGTCGAGCGCGTCTACGGCGTGCCGTTCGCCGACATCTCGGTGACCGAGAAGTACTTCGAGATGGTCGACGACGCGCGGATCCGCAAGACCAAGATCAAGGCGCGCGAGTTCTTCCAGACGCTGGCCGAGCTGCAGTTCGAGTCGGGCTACCCGTACATCATGTACGAGGATACGGTCAACAGGGCCAATCCTATTGACGGCAAGATCACCCACTCCAACCTGTGCTCGGAGATCTTGCAGGTCTCGACACCGTCGGAGTTCAACGACGATCTGTCCTACAAGAAGATCGGCAAGGACATCTCCT
The DNA here is from genome assembly GCF_001552715.1 of Mycolicibacterium vaccae NBRC 14118 = CIP 105934. Taxonomy (GTDB): domain Bacteria; phylum Actinomycetota; class Actinomycetes; order Mycobacteriales; family Mycobacteriaceae; genus Mycobacterium; species Mycobacterium vaccae. Next base: position 15,557 of record NZ_BCRS01000028.1, read on the forward strand.
GCAACCTCGGTTCGCTGAACATCGCCAAGGCGATGGATTCACCGGATTTCGCCCAGACCATCGAGGTGGCGATCCGGGCGCTGACCGCGGTGAGCGACCAGACCCACATCACGTCGGTGCCGTCGATCGAGCAGGGCAACAACGACTCCCACGCGATCGGCCTCGGGCAGATGAACCTGCACGGCTATCTCGCGCGCGAGCGGATCTTCTACGGCTCCGATGAGGGTGTGGACTTCACCAACATCTACTTCTACACGGTGCTCTACCACGCCCTGAGTGCGTCGAATCAGATTGCCAAGGAACGGGGTCGGGCGTTCAAGGGCTTCGAGAAGTCCAAGTACGCGTCGGGGGAGTTCTTCGACAAGTACACCGATCAGGTGTGGGAACCCAAGACCGACAAGGTGCGCCAGCTCTTCTCGGATGCCGGCATTCGGATCCCCGACCAGGAGGACTGGAAGCGGCTCAAGGAGTCGGTGCGCGAGTACGGCATCTACAACCAGAACCTGCAGGCCGTGCCGCCGACCGGGTCGATCTCCTACATCAACCACTCGACGAGCTCGATCCACCCGATCGCCAGCAAGGTGGAGATCCGCAAGGAAGGCAAGATCGGGCGTGTCTACTACCCGGCGCCTTACATGACGAATGACAACCTGGAGTACTACCAGGACGCGTACGAGATCGGCTACGAGAAGGTCATCGACACCTACGCCGCGGCCACTCAGCATGTCGACCAGGGACTGAGCCTGACGCTGTTCTTCAAGGACACCGCCAGCACCCGCGACGTGAACAAGGCGCAGATCTACGCGTGGCGCAAGGGCATCAAGACGCTGTACTACATCCGGTTGCGTCAGATGGCCTTGGAGGGCACCGAAGTCGAGGGCTGCGTGTCCTGCATGCTGTGACAGCAGACTGACGAGTGTGGGGGTTATGCACGCGAATCGACGATTCTGCGGGCATAACCCCCACACTCGGTTTCCGGCCGGCTCGGCTCAGTTCTCGCGAGCCTGCTCGGCCCGCACGGATTTGAGGCGGCGCTGCTCACGCAGTACCTCCTGGTAGCTCTCGCGTTCGGCGACCAGCCACTCCGGCTTCTCCTCGAGCAGCGCATCGATCTGCTCGGTGGTGAGCGCATTGTCGACGTCGTTGCGCGCCAGCGCGGCGATCGAGATACCGAGCTTGGCTGCCACCAGGTTCTTCGGGTGCGGTCCGTTCTTGCGGAGGTCCTTGAGCCATTGCGGCGGGTCCTCCTGCAGCGCGGCCAGCTCGGCGCGGGTGATCGCGTTCTGCTGAAACTCCGCAGGCGTCGCGGGTAAGTACACGTCCAACTTCTTGGCCGCCGTGGCGGGTTTCATGGACTGGGCGTTCGGCCTGCTCATGGCCTCAGCTTATCGAGGCGCCCGACGATAGCCTGATGCGGTGACGCTCTCGCTGGTCCTCGGCTATGTCCCCGGTGGGACGCCCGCGAAGTGGGCCCGGATCTGGGCACAACGCCATCCCGAAACCCCGTTGGAATTGCGCACCGTGGCCGCGGCGGACGCGGCCGCCGCCGTGCGCGCCGGCGATCTCGACGTGGCGGTGCTGCGGCTGCCCGCCGACACGTCCGGGCTGGCCGTCATCCCCCTCTACGAGGAGACGACGGTCGCCGTGGTGCCGACCGATCACCTGCTCAGCGCCGGCGACGAGATCACCGCCGCCGACCTCGTCGACGAGCCGGTCCTGCGCCCGCTCGACACGGTCGTGCCCTGGCCGGACGCCCCAGGCGTGCCCGTCGATCACCGACCCGAAACCACCGGCGACGCAATGGAACTCGTTGCCGCAGGGATGGGTGTGCTCATCGTTCCCCAGTCTCTGGCGCGGCTGTATCACCGCAAGGACCTCGCGTACCGCCCGATCGTCGACGCGCCCACCTGCCCCGTCGCGCTCGCCTTCCCGGAGGGACCGCAGACGCCGCTGGTCGAGGAGTTCGTCGGGATCGTCCGGGGTCGCAAACCGGGCTCGTCGCGCGGCCAGAGCGAGTCGGCACCCAAACGCACCGCACGGGAGAAAACCCTGGCCAAGCAGGCCGCCCGTGCCGCCGCGGGGAAGACCGCGCGCAAACCGGGCCGTCCCCGCGGCCGCCGCTGACGCGCCCGGGCGGTTCCGTCGGCGGCCCGCCACAGAAGGTAAGGCTTGCCTATTGAAGGCTACCCTCCTACATTAACCGGAATAGTTTCCGGTAAATGAGGAGCGTGATGGTGCGACGGTTTCGCGGCCCGGCGGTAGCAGTGTTCGCCTCGGCGATGGTGCTGCTGACCTCCGTGCCGGCCCCGACGGCGGCTGCCGATCCGGAAATCCACGCCGACCCGCAGAGCCTGGACGAGTTCGCGATCACCTCCGAGGTGCCGACGCTGGCCGAGCTCGACGCCCAGATCCGGCTGCTGGTCGCCACGCCCGCGCCGGACTGGGTGAAGGCCGCGCAGCTCGAAGGTGGATCCCGTGCGGTGGTGGTGCCGAAGATGATCTACCGCGTCGGTTTCTTCCGGTCGCCGAAGGGGTCCAGCATGGTGACGGGCCCGGAGACCCACGACGTCGACCGGCACACGGCGGTGATCAACGCGAGCCGCCAGGGTGCGCCGACCGTTCAGGTGGTCGCGGAGTGGCGCCGTATCGACGGCCGCTGGGTGCTGGCGAGCAAGTCGCTGTGCAACGGCATCAAGACCATCGGCCTGCCGATTCCCTGCAACTTCGAATGATCGAAACCCAGCACCTGACAAAGTCTTTCGGGTCCAAACGGGCCGTCGACGACGTCACGGTCGGTTTCCCCGCCGGTGCGGTGACCGCACTGCTCGGTCTCAACGGCGCCGGCAAGACCACACTTCTGCGGCTGGTCGCCGGTCTGGACCGCCCGGACGCCGGCACCGTCACCGTCAGCGGCCGCGCGCCGTGCGGTGACCCCCGTCTGGTGGGGGTGCATCTGGGGCCGGGTGCACTGGACCCCAACCACACCGTCACCCGGCACCTGCGCTGGCTGGCCGCGCTGGCCGGGGCCGAGCGGAGCCGCGTCGGGGAGGTCGTCGAGGAAGCCGGGCTGACCCCACACGGTCGCGACCGCGTCGGGACGCTGTCGCTGGGCGCCCGGCAGCGCCTGTCCATCGCCGGCGCGCTGCTGTGCCGGCCGCAGGCCCTGCTCTTCGACGAGCCGCTCAACGGGCTCGACGTACCCGGGATCGTCTGGTTCCGCGGACTTCTCCGGCAGCTGGCCGACACCGGGTGCGCTGTCGTGCTGGCCACCCACCTGCTCTCCGAGGTCGTGCTGTCCGCCGACCGGGTCGTGCTGCTGCAGGGCGGCCGGCCCCGCGCGGACGGCCCGCTGAGCGAGGTGGTCCCGGCCGCCGCCGAACCGCGCGACTGGCTGGAGGACACCCTGCTCGACTGCGTGGCATGCAGATGAGCGCCGCCCTGGTCCTGCGCAGCGTGCGGGCCGAGACCGTGCGGACCGCGGGGCGCAGCCGGCTGTGGACCGTTCTGGTGCCTGCCGCGGTGGCCCTGCCTGCGGCGATCACCCTCGCGATCGCGATCGCCGCCGAGACCTTCGCGCGCATCCCCGGGCAGATCTCGGTGCTGCAGGTGCCCACGTCCAACGCGGCGTACTGGGTCATCACCGTTACCACCGTCGTCGTCGCACTCGCCGCCGCAGATGGGCAGACCTCGGAGAACCGTTACCGCACAGGCGAACATGTGCGCCTCGCCGCGCCGCGGCAGTGGGCCGTGCTGGCGGGCCGGTGGCTGTTCTACGGGGTGCTGGGCGCCGCGGTGTCGGTTGCCACGCTGGTCGTCGTGCTGGTGGGCCTGCCCGCACTCGCACCGCTGGTGTACGGCGCGGTCTCGGTGACCGACCCGGTCGCGGTGCGGTTGCTGTGGACGGTCCCGCTGCTGAGCTTCTTCGCCGCAGGCGCCGGAATCGGCATCGGCGCGCTGATCCGCTCACCCCTGGGCGCCCCCGCGGTGATCCTGCTGTGGGTCTACGCCTTCGAGTCCGCGGCCGGGTACCTGCCCAACGGCGCGTTCCTGCAACGCTTCATGCCCGTGCTCAACGGCGTGTTCGCCACCGGCCAGGACGCCGTGCTGACCCCTCCGTGGGGACAGAACCCCGCGCTGCTCTATGTGTGTTCACTGTTCACGGCGATCTTCGTGGTCGCCGCTGTCGAAAGGACTGTCCGTCATGGCTGATTCACCCCTGCCGCTCGCCGAGCGCTCCGATGCCGATCTGCCGGGCCACTGGCTCCTGGCCCGGCTCGGCAAGCGCGTGTTGCGCCCCGGCGGACTGGAGCTGACCACCCGGCTGCTCGCGGCGGCCCGCATCGGCGGCAGCGACGTCGTCGAGCTGGGTCCCGGACTGGGGCGCACCGCGACCGACATCGTCGCTGCGCGGCCCGGCTCCTACGTCGGCGTCGACGACACCGCCGCGGCCACCGAGAACGTCCGCGCCATCGTCGCACCGGTCGGCGGCACGGTGGTGGTGGCCGACGCGGCGACCACCGGCCTGCCCGACGGTAGCGCCGACGTGGTCGTCGGCGAGGCGATGTTGACCATGCAGGGCGACAAGGCCAAGCGCGCGATCATCGCCGAGGCGTTCCGGGTGCTCCGCCCCGGCGGCCGCTACGCGATCCACGAACTGGGACTCACCCCCGACGATCTGTCCCAGGACATCAAGGACGACATCCGGCGTGAGATGTCCCGGGCGATCAAGGTCAACGCCCGTCCGCTGACCACCGCCGAGTGGACGCAGCTGCTGACCGAGGCGGGTTTCGAGATCGAGACCGTCGACCACGCCCCGATGGCGCTTCTCAATCCCGCCCGGGTGCTGGCCGACGAAGGCGTCCTCGGTGCGCTGCGCATCGTCGGCAACCTGGTCCGGCGTCCCGCGGCCCGGCGCCGGGTGCTGGGCATGCGCGGAACCTTCCAGCGGTACCGGCGCTCGCTGACCGCGGTCGCGGTGGTCGGTGTCGTTCCGGGTCAGTGACACACTTGACCCATGGCAGGAGTGGGCCACGACGCCGACGAGACGTCAGACCGCGGAGCCGGCCGGCAGCGCCAGAGGGTGCTGGGTCTCTTACGCGAGGCGAAGCAACCGGTCGACGCCCACTGCGTCGCCGACACCTTGCGCATCCATGTCACCACCGCACGCTTCCATCTGGCGGCCCTGGAGGCCCAGGGGTACGTGCGCCGGGGCGGCAGTCTGCGTGCAGGGGCGGGCCGGCCCAAGCTGACCTACGAACTCGCGCCGAGGCTCGACTACGCCGACATCGTGTCGCTGTTCGCCACCCATCTGGGCGGCACGCCCGAGGAACGCGAAGCGCGGGCGCGGCGCATCGGCGCCGATCTGGCGCACCGGGTGCGGCTGGCCCGGCCGCGCGAGGAGACCTCGATCGGCGACCTCGTCGTGACCACCTTGAGCGAGTTGGGTTTTCAGGTGCGCTCGGTGCTGTCGTCGTTCGGCGAGGTGACAATCCAGTTGTGCACGTGTCCGCTCGCCGAAGTGGCCAGGACAGCGCCCGAGGTGGTCCGCGGCATCCAGCAGGGCCTGATTCAGGAGGTGGTCGACCTGAACGCCGGGTCAATCGGAGGAAACTACAGCGTCGCGGTGACACCGGATCCGCACGCCGGGTCGTGCGAAGTCGGTTTGGTACTTCGCCCGGCCCAGAACTGACGACAGATCGGGAAGGACGGAACGGGTGAACACCAATCAGGACGTGATCTCCTTGCGAGGGCTCGGCGAGGAGCAACTCGGCGCAGCGCGCGAAGCCCGCGCGGGACGCGCCGCGCACTCGGTGTACGGCGGCCAGGAACGCACCCTGCGCCAGACGGTGCTCGCGCTCACCGCGGGCAACCGGCTCGACGATCACGAAAGCCCCGGCGAAGCAACGCTTCTGGTGCTGCGTGGCCGCGTCCAGATCGGCTCCGCGACGAGCACGATCGAGGGCGGGGAAGGCGACTACCTGGTGATACCCGAGGAGCGGCACAACCTGGTGGCGCTGGAGGACTCCGTCGTGCTGCTGACCGTGGTGCCGCGCCGCTGACGGCTCAGATCGTCAGCGTGCCGTCGTCGTTGATCGTCCACTCGGGGTTGCGTGCGACCTCCCAGACGTGGCCGTCGGGGTCGGCGAAGTACCCCGAGTAGCCGCCCCAGAACACCCTCTCGGCCGGCTTCAGGAGTGTCGCTCCGGCCGCCTCGGCCTGGGCGAGCACGGCGTCGACGTCGGCTTCGGTGCGCTGATTGATCGCGATCGTGATGCCGCTGAAGCGTCCGTCGACCGGATGGTGGGCGTCCTCGGCGAGGTCCGTGCGGCCGAACAACGCCAACGCGATCCCGGGCAGCTGGTAGAACACCACACCCTCCGGGGCCGCGGCGGGCGCCCAGCCCAGGCCCTGCTCGTAGAACCGGCGGGCCCGGTCGAGATCGTCGACGCCGAGGGTGATCAGGCTGATGCGTTGCTCCATGGGTGTCACTCCCTCTGACTTCGTGGGTAGGGGGTCGACCGCTGGTCCTGCAGGGTCGAGCAGCCCGGTTCGGAAGCTACCCCACCCGGTGGGCCGCGCGGGATCGCCCGATTTGGATGGCGTAGGTCACACTTCTCGTTCAAGTGGGTATGAGACCGACCATGAGCGCCCCGTTTTTCAGCCGAGAACGAATCGTCGCTTCGCCCGGATGGAGCCGGTGGCTGGTCCCGCCCGCGGCGCTGTCCATCCACCTGTCCGTCGGCGCCGCGTATTCGTGGAGCGTGTTCAAGCTGCCGATGCAGGAGTCCCTCGGGATCTCCGGCACGCTGAGCGCCCTGCCGTTCACCGTCGGCATCGTCGTGCTCGGCCTGTCGGCGGCGATCTTCGGCACCTGGGTGGACCGCGCCGGACCCCGCGCGGCGATGTTCGCCGCGACCTGCTGCTTCTGCGGCGGATGGTTCGTCGGCTCCGCCGGTCTGCTGATCGGCCAATTCTGGTTGGTGCTGCTCGGTTACGGCCTGCTGGGCGGCATCGGCTGGGGCATCGGCTACATCTCGCCGGTCGGCACGCTGATCAAATGGTTCCCCGACCGGCCCGGCATGGCGACCGGGCTGGCCATCATGGGGTTCGGCGGCGGCGCGCTGATCGCCTCGCCGTGGTCGACGGCCATGCTCGACATGTTCGGCACCGACACGGTCGGCATCGCGAAGACCTTCGCGGTACACGGCGCCGTCTACGCGGTCTTCATGTCGCTGGGTTGGATGCTGATCCGGGTGCCCCGCGCGGACTGGAAGCCGTCGAACTGGACGCCGCCGCCGGTGCAGAGCGATTCGATCGTCACCGGCGGGCAGGTCTCGGCCGGCAATGCGGTCAAGACCCCACAGTTCTGGCTGTTGTGGATCGTGTTGTGTTTCAACGTGACAGCCGGCATCGGCATCCTGGAGAAGGCGTCGCCGATCTACCAGGACTACTTCCCGGCGGCGGGGGCGGCCGCCGCCGGGCTGGCCGCTGCGGCCGCGGGTTACGTCGCGATGCTCTCGCTGGGCAACATGCTCGGCCGCATCGGCTGGTCGAGTCTGTCGGACAAAATCGGCCGCAAGAACGCCTACCGGCTCTACCTCGGTGCGGGTGCACTGCTGTACCTGACGATCACGGTGATGGAGAACTCCAACAAGCTCGTGTTCCTCGTCGCGACGATTCTGATCCTGTCCTTCTACGGCGCGGGCTTCGCGACGGTGCCGGCCTACCTGCGCGACCTGTTCGGCACCTTCCAGGTCGGCGCGATCCACGGCCGGTTGCTGACGGCGTGGTCGGCTGCCGGGGTGCTGGGCCCGATCATCGTGAACTTCGTGGCGGACCGGCAGGCCGACGCAGGCAAGGAGGGACCGGCCCTCTACACCCTGTCGTTCTCCATCATGATCGCGCTGCTGGTCGTCGCGTTCGTCGCGAACGAACTGATCCGCCCGGTGAACTCCAAGTGGCACGAATCCGACACGCCGCGAGCGACCGACAGAGAGGACGCGGTCCGATGACCGACCAGCCCGCCGACACCGAGTTGCGTGAGTACACCCCGACGGTGCCCAAGGCCTACATCGTGTTGGCCTGGTTGTGGGTGGCCGTCCCGTTCGGCTACGGCCTCTACGAACTGCTGATCAAGGCCGGCCGGTTGTTCGGCGCATGAATCATGCGTCAGGTCAACAGGTCTGACCAGAATGGCATGGTGGCGGTCGCCGCTGCGGTGCGGCTCCCGCCGGATCCGAATTCCTCGTCGACGTAGTCGGCCAGGTCCGCACCACAGGTGTGGACGTCGGTCCGCACCACCGACAGCACCGGATGGCCGGACGTTCCGCGACCGGCGGGCAGGTACCGGTGCGCACACACCGGGACCAGTTGCGGGACACGGGCCAGCTGGTACCGCGCGGTGCGCAGGGCGTCGCGCATCCTGGCGGGTCGCTGCCCCCACCCGGGCGCCCAGAACTGACCCCACTCCACCGCGAACAGGACACCCTCGACCGGCAGTTGCAGCCGCTTGGTCAGGCTTCTGCGGCCCTCGCTGCGCCAGTCGGGCCATCCGGGACCCACCGGCAGCCCGGCGGCCAGGAACGCCCGGTGGTCGTCGGCGAACTCGAAGCCGAAACCCGTTTCGACACCTGCCAACTCGTCATCGGACAGGCCGGTGTCGATCGTGACCGTGCCGAGGGCGGCCAGCCGGGCGGCGGCTTCGATACCGAGGCGTTCACCGGTGGAGTCCATGTGCGCGCCGCGATCAGAAGCTGTGCTGCGGACCCTGGGCCTTCTTGTAGAGCGCCTTGAGCATCCGGTCGCGGAACGCGGCGTTGTCGATCAGCTTCACGCCGGCGCCCGCCAGCCTGGGCTGACCGATCAGCTTGTGCATGATGCGACCGCGCCGATACTCCCGGCCCCACGCGGCTTCCATCCGCTGCGCATAGTTGGTGAAGTCGTCGGGGCCACCGTTGGTCAGTGCCGCGATCGCGCATTCGCCTGCGGCCAAACCGGATTCGAGTGCCTTGGAGATACCCGCACCCGAGGCCGGCTTGCCGGCGCCCAGTGAGTCGCCGGTGAACAGCACGCCGGGGCGCCACGGCGGCCACGCGGTGAAGCCCATCGGCAGCCGCCACGCGCGCACGCTCTTGTTCTTCTTGAGCTCTTCGATCGGCGGCAGCTCCCACTCGCGCGGCAGCGTGCGCAGGAAATCGCCGAGGAACTGGGTGGCGTTGATCGACTGCCAGTTCTTGTAACTGTTCACATAGCCGAGGCCGATGTTGAAGATGCCGTCGCCCATCGGGAACACCCAGCCGTACCCGGGCAGCTGATCGCCCTGGAACAGCAGCTTGAGGTAGATGTCGAGCGAATCGGAGTCCGGACGGTTGGCCGGCATCTCCGACCGGATCGCGATCGCCGAGTAGCCGTTGTACTCGGAGTCGATCTTGAGCGCGCGCTTGATGGGGGAGTAGGCCCCGTCCGCGGCGATCACCGCGTCGGCATACACCTTCTCGCCGCCTTTGAGCACCACGCCGATCACTCGGCCGTTGGCGTCCAGCTCCGGGCCCGACACCTCGGCGCCCTGGCGGATCTCGGCGCCGACGGACTCGGCGTGCTTGAGCAGCACGGTGTCGAGGTGTTCACGGCTGACGGTGTGGCCGTGGTCGGGCATGCCGGGACGCTTGGGGAACGACAGCTCCCAGCGGCTCGGGCTGAACACCGTGACCCGGTTGACCCGGTGGTAGGTGGCGACCTCGTCGGCCAGGCCCATCTTCTGCAGGTAGCTGACCGCGCGCGCGGTCAGCCCGTCACCACAGGGCTTGGCTCTGGGGAACTGTGCCTTGTCGCACACCAGGACCTTCGCGCCGGTTTGAGCGGCCTGCCATGCGGCGGCCGAACCGGACGGTCCTCCACCTGCGATGACCAGGTCGTATCGCTGCGTCATTGATCTCTCTCGTCGAGCGGCTGTCGCAGCGATAGTACCGAAAGACGCACCATTCGGCCGACCAGGTCTGAGCAGGTCAGCGACGTCTGAGCGGGTACAGTGATCGGGTGCGACGAGGGTCGAGGGCGCGTTCTGCCGAGCAGGCGGGTGTCAAGGTGGACGCCCGCAGCGAACGGTGGCGAGAGCACCGCAAGAAGGTGCGCTCGGAGATCGTCGACGCGGCGTTCCGGGCCATCGACCGGCTGGGCCCCGAGGTGTCTCTGCGCGAGATCGCCGAGGAGGCCGGCACCGCCAAACCCAAGATCTACCGCCACTTCACCGACAAGTCCGACCTGTTCCAGGCGATCGGCCAGCGGATGCGGGACATGTTGTGGTCGGCGATCTTCCCGTCGATCAACATCTCCACCGACGCCGCGCGCACCGTGGTCCATCGCGCCGTCGAACAGTACGTCCGGCTGGTCGACGAACACCCGAACGTGGTCCGTTTCCTGATGCAGGGCAGGTTCGCCGAACAGAGCGAGTCGGCGATGCGGGCACTCAACGAGGGCCGCGACATCACGCTGGCGATCGCCGACATGTTCAACGACGAGTTGAGCGAGATGGAGCTGGACTACGCGGCATTCGAGCTGGCCGGCTTCGCGACGTTCGGTGCGGCGGCCTCGGCGACCGACTGGTGGCTGGGCGCCGAGCAGGACAGCCCCCGGCGGCTGCCGTCGGAGAAGTTCGTCGAGTACCTGACCACGATCATGGTCGGGTCGATCAACGGCACCTGCGAGGTGCTCGGGATCAAGATCGACCCCGACGTGCCGCTGCACAAGGGCGTCAAGCGCCGCGAACAGGTCGCCTGAGTTTCACCCTTTCGCTGCCGAGATTGCGTCCCCGTCGGGAAAAACCGCCCGATCACCGCGTGGAATGCGATTTCGGCGGGGAAGTTGAGGCAGATGCCTCATGACCCGGCTGCGTCGCACGCCGACGATCAGTGCATGAACACTCACCTCACCCCCCGCGCCGCCGCTGCGGCCGTCACCGCACATCCTGTCCTGCCGCCCGGCGACGACGAACGGTTCGTCGGATTCGGCATCATGGGCCTGCCGTTCACGAGCGGCCACTATCTGGCGCTGCGTCAGTTCCCCGCAACGACGTTCGCGCCGGCCTACGTCTCGGTCTGGCACCGCGACCCGGCGTGCACCTGGACGTTCTACGCCACCACCCCGGGCGCGCAGAGCTGTGCGCGCTACTTCAGCTCGGCGACCCCGAACGATCCGGTCCAGTGCGGCATCGACCTGGCCTGGGAGTCGGAATGGTCGGTGCGCGTAGAGATCCCGGGACTTCTCCGGTGGACCGTCGGGATGCAGAACACCTGGGCCACAAGGCTGATGACGTCGATCGGGGGCCGGCTGCCCGAAGCGGCGTGGACGAGTCCGGCTGCGTTGTCGACGATCAGCCGGATCGCCGGGCCCGCGCTCGGGGTCGGCGACATCCGGCTCACCGGCACGGCGGCCAACGGTCAGCGCTACATGGTCGCGCCGAAGACCGTCTGGGCGGTCAGCGACTCCACCGCCACGGTGCGCGGCAACGATCTGGGCCCGATCGGGCCGCTGATGCGCCAGGCCCGCCTCGGCGACTTCCGGCTGCCGCAGCGCGGCATCGGCGTCATCGGATCCGGTCATTTCGAGACCTACGACGCCGCGCGGCATTCGGCGGCCGACCGCACCGTCGCATTCGGCTGACCCGGCCCCCGTGCCCAGGCAGAATCATCGGATGGCGCCGTCGGCCCCACGCGCGGCTCGAACGCCCAGCAGGGCCGAACTGCTGGCGGCGCTGTCGATTGCCATCGACCTCGGGCTCGGGCAGCCGGCCGAGCACATGTTGCGCTCGGCCGTCATCGCCACCCGCGTTGCGGACCGGCTGGGGCTGGACCGGGCGCAGCGCGACTGCTGCTACTACACGGCACTGATCATGTGGATCGGATGTCACGCCGACTCCCACGAGTACGCCCGCTGGTTCGGAGACGACATCGCCGTGCGCCACGACTCCTATCTGGTGGACTGGTCGGGCCTGCCGTATCTGCGATTCCTGATGTCCAACACCGGACGCGGGCAACCGCTGCTGCACCGATTGAGCTTGCTGGCCACACTTCTCGCGGATGCCCGGGGACAGATCTCCCGGCTCATCCACTCGCACTGCTCCTCGGCCGGCGTGCTCGCAGACCAGCTGGGCCTGAGCGCAGAGGTCCAATCGGTGCTGGGCTACACCTTCGAGCGATACGACGGCGGGGGACTGCCGGGCGGGGTCGCCGGCGACGCCATCCCGATGCCGATGCGGGTGGCCCAGCTCGCCGACATGGTGGAGGTGCACCACCGCACCTACGGCGTGGACGGAGCGGTCGCGATGGCCCGCAGCCGCCGGGGCGGACAGTTCGACCCGGAGGTCGTCGACGCGTTCACCGCGGACCCCGAGGCGGTGCTGTCCGGTCCGGCGCCGGGGGAGGCCTGGGCGCTCGCGCTGCGTGCGGCGCCGGACTACGGCGATCGCCTCGGCGTCGCCGAACTCGATGCCCTGCTTGTCGCGCTCGGTGACTTCGTCGACCTCAAATGTCCTTTCACACTGGGCCATTCACGTGCGGTGGCCGAGCTGGCGGCCGATGCCGCGACAGTGCTGGGCATGGCTCCCGACACTGTCACCCTGGTGCGCCGGGCCGGGCACCTGCACGACCTGGGCCGCATCGGCGTCTCCAACCAGATCTGGTCGAAACCGTCGTCGCTGACCGCGGGGGAGATGGAGCGGGTGCGGTTGCACCCGTATCTGACCGTGCGCATCCTGAGTCAGGTCGGCGGGCTCGACGGGGTCGCGCAGGTGGCGGGCAATCATCACGAAAACCTCGACGGCTCAGGCTATCCCAGAGGTCTGACCGCGTCGGCTCTAGACCTTCCCGACCGGGTGCTGGCAGCCGCGGTGGCCTATCAGTCGGCGCTGGAGCCGCGTCCGTACCGGGAGCCGCTACCGGCGGCGGGGGCGGCGGCCCGGCTGCGGGAACGGGTGCGCGACGGACAACTCGACGAGATGGCCGTCGACGCGGTGCTCCAAGCCGGCGGCCACCGCGGCCGGCGGCCCAGCCCCCGCCCCGCCGGCCTCACCCCCCGCGAGGTCGAGGTGCTGTGCCTGGTCGCGCGCGGTGCGTCGAACAACGAGATCGCGACCGCTCTCGGCATCTCCGGCAAGACCGCGCGCAACCACGTCGAACGGACCTACGCCAAGATCGGGGTGACCAACCGCATCGGGGCGAGTATGTTCGCGCTCACCCACGGCCTGGTCCACCCCGGGTAGGCGGGCCGGCGCCGAGATTGCACCCCGTGCGCCCGAATCGGTCGAACGAGCGCGTGGAATGCGGTTTCGGCGGAATCGGTACCGGCGTTCCCAGGTACTATCGGGGCCATGACGCTGGCTGAACAGGCTGACCAGGCCGACACCACCGCTGACGCCCAGGCGCCGGTGCGCACCCGTGCCCTGATCATCGGCTCGGGCTTCTCCGGGCTGGGCATGGCCATCGCGCTGCAGGAACGCGGCGTCGACTTCCTGATCCTGGAGAAGGCCGACGAGATCGGCGGCACGTGGCGGGACAACACCTACCCCGGCTGCGCCTGCGACATCCCGTCGCACATGTACTCGTTCTCGTTCGAGCCGAAGGCCGACTGGACGCACATGTGGTCGTTCCAGCCCGAGATCCAGGACTACCTGCTCGGGGTGACCGCCAAGTACGGGCTGCGCCGCTACATCGAGTTCGGCGCCCACGTCGACCGCGCCATCTGGGACGACGACGAGATGCGCTGGCATGTGTTCACCAAGGACGGGCGCGAGTTCATCGCCCAGTTCGTGATCTCCGGCGCCGGCGGGCTGCACATCCCGCTGATCCCGGAGTTCGAGGGATACGACGAGTACCTGGCGGCCGGCCGGGCGGCCTTCCACTCCGCGGAATGGGACCACGACGTCGACATCACCGGCAAGAAGGTCGCGGTGATCGGCACCGGTGCCAGCGCCATCCAGATCGTGCCCGAGATCGTCAAGGACGTCGCCGAGCTGCACCTCTATCAGCGGACCCCGGCCTGGGTGATGCCCCGACCCAACAACCCGATCCCCGAAGGGGCGCAGCGGGTGTTCGCCAACGTGCCGGGCGCCAGGGCGGCGATGCGCGCCGGCATCTACTGGCTGCACGAGGCCGTCGGGTTCGCGATGACCCGGCAGCCCCGGCTGCTCAAGATCGGCGAACTGCTCGGCAAGTGGAACATCCGCCGGTCGATCAAGGACAAGGAGCTGCGGCGCAAGCTCACCCCGGACTACCGGGCCGGATGTAAGCGAATCCTGAACTCCGACAGCTACTACCGCGGCATCGCCGACCCGCGGACCCAGGTCATCACCGACCGCATCGCCGGGTTCACCTCCCGCGGCATCGTCACCGCCGACGGTGTCGAGAGGGAAGCCGACGTGGTGGTGTTCGCCACCGGGTTCCACGTCACGGACTCCTACACCTACGTGGACATCAAAGGCCCCAACGGCGAAGACCTCGTCGACCGGTGGAACCGCGAGGGGATCGCCGCGCTGCGCGGCATCACCGTCGCCGACATGCCCAACCTGTTCTTCCTGCTCGGCCCGAACACCGCGCTGGGCCACAACTCGGTGGTGTTCATGATCGAGTCCCAGATCCGGTACGCAGCCAAGGCCATCGCGGCCGTCGACAAGGCCGGCGCGCAGGCGCTGGCGCCCACCCGCTCCGCGCAGGACCGCTACAACGACGAGCTGCAGGACGAGCTCGGCGGCACCGTGTGGAGCACCGGCGGGTGCCGCAGCTGGTATCTCGACGAGCACGGCGTCAACCGCACCCTGTGGAGCGGGATGACCTGGCAGTACTGGTTGGCGACCCGGCGGTTCAAAGCCTCCGAGTACACGTTCCGCTGACCCGGGCCGGTTCGAGAGTGCGCTGAGAGCGCGAAATGGCGCCGGAAAGCGATCTGTGTGCACCCTCGCTGCGACACGCCTGGCACAACATCTCGTGCAGCGCCGGGATGTCGCACACCAGTTGTAGTGTTGTGGGCGTCGCGGGCGTTTCCGCGGCGACGTTACTTTTTTAAAAGCCAGGTGAAATGGGGTCCTCGTGAGCGATGGCATGAAACTGATCGACCGGGTCTCGGCCATCAACTGGAACCGCGTGCAGGACGACAAGGATGCCGAGGTGTGGGATCGCCTCACCGGCAACTTCTGGCTGCCGGAGAAGGTGCCGGTGTCCAACGACATCCCGTCGTGGAACACCCTGAACGCGCATGAGAAGCAGCTCACGATGCGGGTGTTCACCGGGCTCACGCTGCTCGACACCATCCAGGGCACCGTCGGCGCGGTCAGCCTGATCCCCGACGCGCTGACCCCGCACGAGGAGGCGGTGTACACCAACATCGCGTTCATGGAGTCGGTGCACGCGCGCAGCTACTCCAACATCTTCTCGACGCTGTGCTCGACCAACGAGATCGACGACGCGTTCCGCTGGTCGGAGGAGAACCCGAACCTGCAGCGCAAGGCCGAGATCGTCATGCAGTACTACAAGGGTGACGAGCCGCTCAAGCGCAAGGTGGCCTCGACCCTGCTGGAGAGCTTCCTGTTCTACTCCGGCTTCTACCTGCCGATGTACTGGAGCAGCCGGGCCAAGCTCACCAACACCGCCGACATGATCCGGCTGATCATCCGCGACGAGGCCGTGCACGGCTACTACATCGGCTACAAGTACCAGCGCGGTCTGGCCCTGACCGACGAGTCGACCCGCCAGGAACTCAAGGACTACACCTACGAGCTGCTGTTCGAGCTCTACGACAACGAGGTGGAGTACACCCAGGACCTCTACGACGAGGTCGGCCTGACCGAGGACGTCAAGAAGTTCCTGCGCTACAACGCCAACAAGGCGCTGATGAACCTCGGCTATGAGGCGCTGTTCCCGCGTGACGAGACCGACGTGAACCCGGCGATCCTGTCCGCGCTGAGCCCCAACGCCGACGAGAACCACGACTTCTTCTCCGGCTCGGGGTCGAGCTACGTGATCGGCAAGGCCGTCAACACCGAGGACGAGGACTGGGACTTCTAGCCCGGCTCAGTCGACCGGGATGGTCGCGCTGATCGTCGTGCCGTCGCCGGGGTGACTGGTCACCGTCAGCCGGCCTGACAGCGCCTCCACCCGGTCGCGCAGGCCGACCAGTCCGGAGCCGCCGCCGTCGGTGGCGCCGCCGGCGCCGTCGTCGGTCACCGACAGGCGCAGCAGCGTGCCGCCGTCCGGTCTCTCGTCAAGTCCGACCTCGACCGCCACCGAACCGGCCTCGGCGTGCTTGGCGACGTTCGTCAGCGCTTCTGCGACAACGTAATACGCGGCCACCTCGACGGGTTCGGGCAGGCGTCGCGCGACGTCGACCGTCAGCTCGACCGGAACCGTCGAGCGCCGCGCCAGGTTGCGCATCGCCGGTTTCAGCCCGCCGCGCGACAACACCGCCGGGTGCAGGCCGCGCGACAGCTCCTGCAGATCCGAGTGCAACCCGGCCAATCCGTTCACCACGTGGGACAGCTGGGTGCGCAGCGCGTCGTCCTCGGTCGCCGCCTCGGCCTCACGCAGCTGCAGGCTCAGCGACACGATGCGCTGCTGGGCGCCGTCGTGCAGATCGCGTTCGAAACCCCGGCGGGCCTCATCGGCGGCCGCCACGATCCTGGCCCGCGACGCGGTGAGCTCGGCACGGGTCTCGGCGTTGGCGATCGCGGTCGAGATCAGATCGGCGAAGTCGCCGACGTGGGCTCCGGTGCCCTCCGGAATCCCCTGCGGGGCAGAAGAACCCACGACCAGCGCGCCGCGGGTACGGCCTTCCACGATCAGCGGAGCGCCGGCCCCGGCGCGAACACCGAGCCCGCGCAGCCGGACCGCGATCTCCCCCGACAGCGCGCCGTAGTCGTCGACGTGGGCCGGCCGGCCGGTCCTGCGCACCCGCTCGCACAGGCTGTCGCCGTCAAGTGAGAGGCGTTCGCCCGCACTGAATCCCGGCTGGTTCTCGGCCTTGAGTGCGGCCTTCACCACGACGTGGTCCTCGCCGTCGAAGGACAGCAGGGTGACGTGGTCGACGCCGAGGCTGTGCGCGAGCTCCGTCACGGCCACGTCGTAGACGTCGGCCAGCGCGGCGCCGCGCGCGACCAGCGTCGCGACCCTGCGCAGCGCCGCCTGCTGAGTCCTGGCCACCCGCAGGCGTTCCTGCTCCTGCTTGCGTTCGGTGGTGTCACGGGCCCCGCCGACGAGGACCCCGTGATCGAACACCACGTTCCAGTCCAGCCAGCGCACGGTGCCGTCCCGGCGCAGACTGCGGCTCTCGAACTGCGTGGCGCCCGCGGACTGCGGCACAGCGGCCAGCGCGGCCTCGGTGGCTTCCCGGTCGTCCTGGAAGATGAACTCGGACAGCGGCCGCGCGGTCAGCTCCGCGGCCGAATGACCCAGCGCCCGTTCGAAGGCGGGATTGACCCGGGTCAGGCGTGCCTGCCCGTCGTCACCTGTGCCGATGAACAACAGATCCGAGGCCACCGTGAAGAAGCGTTCCAGCTCGCGGCGGCTGACCTCCAGCTCCGCGGTGATGACCTCGCGATCGCATGCGGAGGCCAACAGGGCCTGCAGCGACGGCACCATGCGATGCACCCGCCGCACCGTCGCCGCGGACAGATCTCGCGGGATCAGCAGGGTGCCGGTCCGATCCGAACCGTCGAGCAGCGCGATGGCCAGCTCGTCCGCAGCTGCGGGGGTGGCCTCGACCGTCAACGTCGCGCGCGGTAGTCCGAGGACGTCGGCGAAGCGGCGGCCGGCATCCTGCAGCGCCGGCCCGAGCGCCGGGGCCCGCAGCATCACCCGGGCCAGATCCGCGGCCAGGTCGGCCTCCTGGCGACGCTGCTCCGCTTCGGCGGCACGCAATCGGGCCTGGCCGACCAGGGCGTTGGTGAGAAACGCCAGCGTCAGGAAGATGACCAGCGCGGGAGCCAGGCTGTCGCGGCCTTCGAGATGCAGATAGGCGTAGACGGCGGCGCTGGCCAGGGAGGTGGCGATCGACAACCCGAAGCCCCACCCGGCCGAGACCACCAGCACACCCAGCAGCAGCAGGGCCCCGAACGCATTCTCCGGGGCGATCTTCTTCAGCGCGAACACCGCGAGCACCTCGGCAGCCAGGAACCCGGCCGCCACCGCGACTCCGACCCCGAGCGGGCGCGCCGGTGACCGCACGACACGCTCGAAGAAGCTGGTCGGCACCGATTGCCAGGTCACCGGCCGATGGTAATCCCGATTTTTCCGGTTAACAGGAATGCCGAGCGCCTCCGATCCTGACACCCTCGAGTGATGACCGGTCCGCGCTGCTTGATCGTCGACGACAGCGCCGATTTCCGGGACGCCGCCCGCGCCATCCTCGAGCGCGGCGGCATCGCGGTCGTCGGCACTGCCAGCGACGTCGCCGAGGCGCTGCGCCGGGCCCGCGAGCTGCACCCGGACGTGGCCCTGGTCGACGTCGACCTCGGCGCCGAAAGCGGATTCGACGTCGCCGAACAGCTGTCCGGCGTGCCCGTGATCCTGACCTCCACCCACGACGAGCTGGACTTCGCCGACCTCATCGCCGCCAGCCCGGCGCTGGGCTTCCTGCCCAAACTGACCCTGTCACCAGGAGCGGTCCGCGAGCTGCTCGACCGTGTCAGCGGGTCTCCAAGTACATGATCACCGCGCGGACCCGGCGGTGGTTGTCGCCGGTTTCGGGCAGGTTCAGCTTGGTCAGGATGCTGCGGACGTGCTTTTCCACGGTGCCCTCGGTCACCCAGAGCCTGCGTCCGATCCCGGCGTTCGACAGGCCTTCGGCCATCAGGGTCAGCACCTCGTGCTCGCGCGTACTGAGCGCGGCCAGCGGGTCGTCGCGCTTGCGGGCCGACACCAACTCGGCCACCAGGGCGGGGTCGACCACGGACGCGCCGTTGGCGATCCGCTGCAAGGTGTCGATGAAATCGGAGACATCGGTGACCCTGGTCTTGAGCAGATAACCGATGGACTGGCCGCCGGCCAGCAGTTCCATCGCATGGTCGACGTCGACGTGGGCCGAGAGCACCACGATTCCGACCTCAGGGGACTCCTCGCGGATCACCCGGGCGGCGTCCAGACCCTCGCTGGTGTGGGTGGGCGGCATCCGGATGTCGGTGAGCACCAGCTCCGGTTTCTGCGCCCTGACCATGTCCAGCAGCGTGACGCCGTCACCGGCCTGTCCGACGATCTCGAAGCCGGAACGCTCCAAAAGGCTGGCCAGTCCTTCGCGCAACAACACATCGTCGTCGGCGACGACAACCTTCAGCGCGCTCATGTGTCCTCCGGCCCCCGCGTGAACATGGCGCCTCATTGTCGCACCGGGACCGTGATCTGCCACCGGGACGACGGGATTGGGTGCTAGCGGTACCCGAGGAGTCCGGCCAGCGTCGACGACTCCGCCACCGTCCTCGACCAAGCTCGGTGGCATGGTCACCTCCGTCGGTCAGCCCGTCAATCGCGTCGAGGGCAGGGCCAAGGTCACCGGCCAGGCCCGCTACACCGCCGACACCGGCTCAGCAGTGACCTACGCAGCGCTGGTGCAGGCCCAGATACCGCACGGTCGGGTCACCGCGGAATCGGTGCGCGCGGCCGCAGCGCGGGCTCATGCGGCCCCCGGTGTGCTCTATGTGCTGACACCGTTGAACTGCCCACCGCTACAGGAACTTCCGAAAGACCTGACCTGGGATCTGCCGATGGAACGACGCCCGCCGCTGTCTGATCTCACGGTCCAACACGTCGGCCAGCACATGGCGTTGGTGGTCGCCGACTCGCCGGAGAACGCGGTGCACGCCGCCTCACTGATGCACTTCGACCACCTGCCCTCACGGGCTCGCCGCTGCGCCGCCGACGTGCTCGCCGACCCGGGCGCGCCGGAGGACGCCGACGGCCGGATCCGTCACGGCTCTTACCGTCCTGATCATTTCGTCAAGCTCGCCGACGAGAAGCTGCAGGACTTCCGTGGCCCCACCGAGGAACCCGCCGGCACCAAGGTCGACCAGACCTACCGCACGAACGTGAACACCCACTACCCGATCGAACTGTCGGCCACCGTCGCGCAGTGGGACGGAGACCATCTCACCGTGCACGACAGCACCCGCTGGATCACCGGCGAACGACAGGTCCTGGCCGCGTATCTGGGCATCCCCGAAGACCGCGTCCGCATCGTCTCACCCCTGGTGGGCGGCGCGTTCGGGGCCAAGAACTTCCTGTGGATGCATGTGGTGCTCTGTGCGGTGGCGGCCCGGTCGGTGAGCCGACCGGTCAAACTCGTTCTGACGCGCGCCCAGATGTACACCTCCACCGGACACCGTCCGCGCACCGAGCAGCGGATCGCGTTGATCGCCGATCCGGCCGGCCTCATCGCCAGTACCGAGCACCACACCGTGACAGAGACCTCCACCGTGGCGCACTTCTGCGAACCGGCCGGCCTGTCCACCCGATTCCTGTACCGCTCACCACGGTTGGCGGTGAGCCACACCGTCGCCCGGATCCACGAGCCCACCCCATGCTTCATGCGGGGACCGGGGGAGTCGCCGGGGCTGTTCGCCCTCGAGGTGGCGATGGACGAACTCGCGTACTCGCTCGGTCGTGATCCGGTGGCGCTGCGGCTGGACAACACCACCGACCGGGACCAGACAACCGGGCGCCCGTGGTCGGGCGCGCACCTGGCCGACTGCTACGGCGAAGGTGCCCGGCGCTTCGGCTGGAACCGTCGCCCGGCGCAACCCCGGTCATTGCAGCGCAACGGCTCTCGTGTCGGAATGGGGATGGCCACCGCCGCCTACCCGGGCCGCAGGATGGCCGCCTCGTGCCGGGTGGAGACCGGCCTCGACGGCCGCGTCCGGTTCAGCGCGGCCACCCATGAGATCGGCACCGGAGTGCGGACGGTCATGACGCAGCTCGCCGCGGACACCACCGGCCTGCCGCTGTCCCGGATCACGTTCGAGTCGGGCGATTCGTCGTTTCCCGACGCCCCCTACAGCGGGGCGTCCCAGACCACCGCAAGCGTCGGATCCGCGGTGTTCGAGGCGGCGCAGGAATGGAAACGCCGGGCGGACGCGCTGCCACCGGTGGTGGCCGGCGACGCCGCGCTGCGGAGCGCGGCGCTGTCGTTCACCACCTCCAGCGGTGGACCGCCGGATTCCGGGCCGGTCTCGCAGTCCTTCGGCGCCCACTTCTGTGAGGTCGAGGTCGACGAACAGCTCGGGCGGGCGAGTGTGATCCGGTGGGTGGCGGTGATGGACTGCGGCCGGGTGCTCAACCCGAAGCTGGCCACCAACCAGGTGATGGGCGGCATCCTGTTCGGCGTCGGGATGGCGCTGATGGAGCAGGTGCCGGTCGACCCGGACACCGCTCGGCCGCTCGGCGAGTACTACGTGCCGACCCACGCCGATCTGCCGGTGTTCGACATCAGCTTCGTCGACAGCCCGGACTACGGTCTCGATCCGATCGGGGTGCGCGGCATCGGTGAGATCGGCGTTTGCGGCGCCGCCGCTGCCGTCGCCAACGCGATATTCCACGCCACCGGAAAACGATTGCGCCAGCTGCCGATAACGCTGGAGGCACTACTGCAACCGTGGGGTACCGGCATGGGAGGACCGACATGACACCGGCTACGCATGACATCGAACTGACCGTCAACGGGGTGACGCGGCGCGTTCGGACCGACGTGCGCTCGACGCTACTGGATCTGCTGCGGGAGCGTCTGGAGCTGACCGGCACAAAAAAGGGCTGCGACCACGGACTGTGCGGGGCGTGCACCGTCGAGGTCGGCGGCGAGCGTGTGCTCAGTTGCCTGACCCTCGCGGTGACCGCCGACGGCGCCGAGGTGCGCACGGTGGAGGGACTCGCCGACGGCGACCGACTCGACCCGCTGCAGCAGGCGTTCCTCGACCACGACGGATTCCAGTGCGGCTACTGCACTTCGGGCCAGCTCTGCTCGGCACGGGCGATGCTCAACGAGTACGCGCGGGGTGATCTGTCCGCGGCGTCGTTCACCGGCGAGATCGGCGACGTCGCCGACGGTCCGAAACGTCTGTCCGACGGCGAGATCCGCGAGCGGATGGCCGGCAACATCTGCCGGTGCGGGGCGTACGCGAACATCGCCTCGGCGATCGCCGCTGTGCACGGTGCCTCATGAGAACGTTCGGCTACCGAAGGGCCGGCACCGTTGCGGACGCGGTGGAACAGGCTTCGGCCCCCGGCGCCCGCTTCTATGCCGGTGGAACCAACCTGCTCGACCTGATGAAGTCGGGGGTGGAGAATCCGGCCTCACTGGTCGACGTCGGCAGGCTGGGCCTGGACACGGTGTGGCGCACCCCGGGTGGAGCCGTGATGCTGGGCTCGGGGGTGACCAACACCGCCGCGGCCAATCATCGGCTGGTGCGGGTCGACCATCCGGTCCTGTCCCAGGCGATCCTGTCGGGTGCGACCGCCCAGATCCGCAACATGGCGACCGTCGGTGGAAACCTGATGCAACGCACCAGGTGTCCGTACTTCATGGACCCGGGGTTCGAGCACTGCAACAAGCGTATTCCCGGTTCCGGCTGCGCCGCCCGGGACGGTCTCAACCGTGAGCACGCGGTGTTCGGCACCGAGCTGGCCTGTGTCGCGGTCCATCCGTCGGACATGGCGGTCGCGCTGGCGGCGCTGGATGCCGTGGTGCACGTGACCGGCCCGCAGGGTCCCCGGACGATTCCGATCGCAGAATTCTTCGTGCTTCCCGACCCGAATCCTGAGGTCGACAACACCGTCGGGCCGACGGAACTGATCACCGCGGTGGAACTTCCGCCGACGGCCGGACCGTCGCATTCTTGGTACCTGAAAGTCCGCGACCGGCAGAGCTACGCGTTCGCGCTGGTGTCGGTGGCTGCGGTCCTGCGCTTCGACGGTGACGTCATCGCCTCGGCCGCCGTGGCGCTCGGCGGGCTGGCCGCCCGGCCCTGGCGGGTGCCCGACGCGGAAGCCCGGCTCGCCGGCCGCCGGCCCACCGAGGAGAGTTTCGGCCATGTGGCCGACCTGATGCTGGCCGGTGCTTCGCCGCTGCGCCACAACGCGTTCAAGGTCCCGTTGGCCAAGAACGCAATCGTGCGTGCGCTCACGCTGGCGGCCGGCCGGGGCTAGCCCCGCTCGTGGCTGTCCTCCATCACGGTGCGTCCGATCTCGGCGTAGACCTGCGGACGCGCCCGCCGAAGCCAGAGCGCGTAGAGCAGGCCGGCGAGGAACACCCCGGCGATGAACAACGGCGCGCTCTTGAACACCAGCGAGTTCGAGGCGTAGCCGGCGGCGAAGGCCCGGTTGTCCCACAGCAGCCACACCACGGCCCCCATCGAGGCGGCGCCGAGCAGCGGGCAGACCAGCGTGGTGAACACGTTGCCGCGGTGGGCTTTCCGCACCCAGAAGTACCACACCACGGCCACCGAGCAGATCGCCTGGACGAGCATGATCGCCGCGGTGCCGACCAGCGCGAGCAGACCGTAGATGTTCGTATAGGGGACCAGCGCCGGGGTGTCCACCGGCACCCCGTCGGCGTCGGGCACCTGCACCGCGGTGAACCCGAAGAACAGCAACACGATCACCAACGTGATCACGCTCTGCACCGCAGACGCGAGATAGGGCGACCCGTGCCGGGGATGCGCCGCGCCCAGCGTGGATTTGACGGCCGCCGACGGGATCTCCCGGCTGAGCGCGAACAGGTACCGCGAGGCGGCGTTGTGGAAGGCCAGCGCGCACGCGAACGAGCCGATGACCAACAGGATCTTGTAGACGTCGAGCAACACACCGCCGAGGTTGGCCTGCACCAGGTTGAAGAACAGGTCCAGTGGCGCCGCGCTGATCGACGCCTCCACCGAGACCTTGGCGCCGTTGCCCGCCAACACCATCGCCGAGACGAACGTGTAGAACAGGCCGAGTCCGACCACCGCGATCAGCGTCGCCCGCGGGATGATCTTCTTGGGGTTGCGTGACTCCTCGCCGTAGACCGCGGTGGTCTCGAAGCCGACCCACGACCAGAACGCGAAGAACAGCCCGATCGCCATCGAACCGGTGGCCGCGGCGGTGCCGAACGCGCCCTCGGGCAGGTTCGTGAAAGCGTTGTGCAGCAATACCGTCTTGTCCAGCATGAAACCGTCGGGCCCGCCTCCGTCGAGGATCACCGTGAACGCCAGCGCGAACAGGATCAGCACCTCCGAGACCAGCGTGACACCCAGGATCGCCGCGGTCAGGCTGATGTGGAAGTGGCACAACGCGGCGATCAGCGCGATCGCCGCGACGGCGAACAGTGGCCACGGAACATCCACGCCCACAATGGTTTTCATGGCATCGTTGGCGAAGTACGCGCAGCCGCCGATCAATGAACCCTCGAACACCACGTACGCGAAGGTGGCCAGGAAACCGCTGGCCATTCCCCAGACCTGACCAAGGCCGTGGGAGATGAAACCGTAGAAGGCGCCGGTGGTGGTGATGTGTCTGGCCATCGCCACGTAGCCGAGCGCGAACAGGGTCAGCGCGATCGTCGCGAAGAGAAACCCTGCAGGGGCGCCGAGACCGTTGCCGAATCCGACTGCGATGGGGACATTGCCGGTCATCGCGGTGATCGGCGCGGCGTTGGCCACCGCCATGAAGATCACGGCGGCCATCCCGATCGCGCCCTTTTTCAGCCCCGCCGGCGCGACGGGTTCGACGGCGTGCGCCGACGGAGTGGACTCAGTGGCCATCGCGTTCTCCTGCGTCAGATCTCACCCAGATGCGATCTGCGCCAGTGCAAACCGAGGTGAGCGTGGCACTGTGAGGGGCCCTCCGGCAACCGGGGTCACGCAGTCTTAACAGGCCTCCCAGCCGGCCTTCAGCGCGCTCCCAGCGACGGACCCCGGGAGTGGGGGAGGACACTGGAACGGTGACGAGCAAATCCCTGTTCCACGCCGTTCTGGAATGGCTGCGCGCCGGCTATCCGGGCGGTGTCCCAGGGCCCGATCGGGTTCCGCTGCTGGCGTTGTTGCGCGCCACCCCGCTGACCGAGGAACAGGTCAGAGAGGTGATCGCGCGGCTGACCGACGAACGGTCACCGAACGCCGGGGGAGAGCAGATCGAGGCCGACGAGATCGCGGCCTTCATCAAAGACGTCACCCATCACGACGCCGGACCGGAGAATGTCGCACGGGTGGCGGCCAAGCTCGCCGCCGCGGGCTGGCAGTCGCCCGGCGAGCACCGCGACGGCGATCCCGGGACGGACGGCTAGCGCAGTCCGGCGGTGTCGATGACGAACCGGTACCGGACGTCGCTGGCCACCACGCGCTCATAGGCCTCGTTGATGTAGTCCGGTGCAATGATCTCGATTTCGGGGGTCACGTCGTGCTCGGCGCAGAAGTCCAGCATCTCCTGCGTCTCGGCGATGCCACCGATCATCGAGCCCGCGATGCTGCGCCGCCCTCCGATCAACGCGGGGGCCGGCACCGACATCGGATGCTCGGGCATGCCGAGTTCGACGAGCGTGCCGTCCACTTTGAGCAGCTTGAGGTAGTCCCCGAGGTCCAGGTTCGCCGACACGGTGTTGATGATCAGGTCGAACGTGCCGCGCAGCTGCTTGAAGGTGTCGCGGTCGCTGGTGGCGTGGTAGGCGGTGGCGCCGAGTCGCAGACCGTCCTCCATCTTCTTCAGCGACTGGCTGAGGACGGTCACCTCGGCGCCCATCGCCGCCGCGATCTTGACCCCGAGGTGACCGAGACCACCGAGACCGATCACCGCCACCTTCTTGCCGGGACCGGCATTCCAGTGGCGCAGGGGCGAATAGGTGGTGATTCCCGCGCACAGCAGCGGCGCGGCTTTGTCCAGTGCGATGGCGTCGGGAATGCGCAGCACATAGTTCTCGTCGACGACGATCGCGCCGCTGTAGCCGCCCTGCGTCGGCTGCCCGTCACGGTCGACGGCGTTGTAGGTGCCGACCATCCCGCTGCCGGTGCAGTACTGCTCGTTTCCGGCGCGGCATTCGTCGCACTCACGGCAGGAATCGACGAAACAGCCGATGCCGACGCGGTCGCCGACCGTGAACTTGGTTACCTGCGAACCGATCTCGGTGACGATGCCGGCGATCTCATGTCCGGGCACCACCGGATAGTTGGCCTGACCCCACTCGCCGCGCACGGTGTGGATGTCGGAGTGGCAGATGCCGGCGAAATGGATGTCGAACGCGACGTCGTGCGGTCCGACATCACGGCGCGTGATGGTCGTCCGGGTCAGTGGGGCATCGGCGGAAGTGGCCGCATACGCGGTAACGGTGGTCATTTGTACCTCTTGTCTCTTCGATTTCTGCATAAAAGTGCGTCTCGCAAATGTCGGCGGGTTCGGACGCGCCGAGAACAGGTCGCGACGATGCGCCTGATCGGGTTCAACGACCTCTGCCGGCGGGTTAGTCCCGACTCCGAGGCGGTGCGGTCAGTTGATGGGGGCGTTGACCCACCGCAGATCGGCGAGGATCCCGCGGGCGGCGACGACGTTACCGCCTGTCTGCCACACCTCGTTGTTCACCGCGAACACCCGGCCGTCGCGGTTGGCCGACAGTCGCCGCCACGCGTCGCTGCCGAGCACCTCGGGGGCGCGTTCACGCGCCTCGGCCGTGGCGAACGACACATAGAGGACGTCGCCGTCGGCGATCGAGAAGTCCGGTGCGTCGCCGAGATCCTCGTCGGAGATGCCCACTTCCACGAAGGGCTTGTCGGTGAACCGCTGCGCGGCCGGCCGATCCACTCCGACGTCGGCGAGCACGCTGCCGGGGAAGCTGTCGGGGCCGAACACCCGCATGGTGGTGTCGGTGAACTGCACCACCGACGCCTGGAAGTGGGTCGCGTCGTTGTCCTGCCCGGTCCGGTCGGCGGCGCGGTCGAACTCCTCGACCACCTCGTCGGCCGCAGTCGCGCGGCCGGTGGCGGCCCCGACTGCGCGCAGCGTGTCCTTCCACGCCGCTCCTCCGGGACCGGTGAACACGGTGGGCGCGATCTCGGCGAGCTCGGGGTGGTCCTGCGGGGTCAGTGCCACCGAACCGAGGATCAGATCCGGTTCGGCCGCCCGGATCGCGTCGATGTCGGGATCGCTGCGGCTTCCGGCGCCGGGCAGGTCGTGGATGACGGTGCCGAGGTAGGCCGGTTGCGTGTCGGAGCCCTCGGGGAGGGCGGCGGCCACGATCCGCGACTGCAGACCCAGCGCGCACAAAGCGTCGAGCTGGTCGCCCGAGAGCACGACGATGCGCTGGGGATCGGCCCGGACCAGTGTGGTCTCCGGAATCGGGGGAGTGACACCGTGGCCGGTCGCGTTGCGGACCTCGCGCTCCGGCGGACCCTCGTCCAGGCGCGCCGGTTCAGGCGCGCAGGACTCGTCGGGCCTGCGGTCGTTGCCGAGCACGCCGGCGCTGGCGATCCGGGTCACGCTGGTGGTGGGCGTCGCCGGGCCGGAGCCGTCGGCGGCAGGCCCGTCGCCGGAGGATCCGCAGCCGTTGAGCGTGAACACCACGACCGCGGTGGCGAGGGCGGTCAGTCCCGCCGACCGGGAGACCCAGCGGCCTGCCCGCACTCCCGTGATCAGCACGGGGCGACGTTAACATCCAACGGTTACCGAGCTGGTCAGGGTCTGTCCCCAGATAGGTGCGGGGTCAAATACGACGGTTTGTAGGACCACCCCGACCCCTGTCAGTTCGGGCAGCTAGGATTCATACCGATCGTCGGCCTCGCCGACTGTCCGATCCGGTGTTACCGGTCAGCAATACGGAAGGTTGGAGGACCAGTTGGTAGCGGAAGCGCCCCCAATCGGCGAACTCGAGGCACGGCGGCCGTTCCCGGCGCGACTGGGACCCAAGGGCAACCTGCTCTACAAACTGATCACCACCACCGATCACAAGCTGATCGGCATCATGTACTGCGTCGCGTGCTTCGCGTTCTTCCTGATCGGCGGCCTGATGGCGCTGTTCATGCGGACCGAGCTCGCCGCCCCCGGGCTGCAGTTCCTGTCCAACGAGCAGTTCAACCAGCTGTTCACCATGCACGGCACGGTGATGCTGCTGTTCTACGCGACGCCCATCGTGTTCGGGTTCGCCAACCTGGTGCTGCCGCTGCAGATCGGCGCCCCGGACGTCGCGTTCCCGCGGCTGAACGCGTTCTCGTTCTGGCTGTTCCTGTTCGGCGCGCTGATCGCCATGGGTGGCTTCATCACCCCCGGCGGCGCCGCCGACTTCGGCTGGACCGCGTACTCGCCGCTGACCGACGCCATCCACTCACCCGGTGCGGGCGGTGACCTGTGGATCATGGGGCTGGCCGTCGGTGGTCTGGGCACCATCCTCGGTGGCGTCAACATGATCACCACCGTGGTCTGCATGCGCGCCCCGGGCATGACCATGTTCCGGATGCCGATCTTCACCTGGAACATCCTGGTGACCTCGATCCTGGTGCTGCTGGCCTTCCCGCTGCTGACCGCGGCGCTGCTCGGCCTGGCCGCCGACCGCCACCTCGGCGCGCACGTCTACGACCCGGCCAACGGCGGTGTGCTGCTGTGGCAGCACCTGTTCTGGTTCTTCGGCCATCCCGAGGTGTACATCATCGCGCTGCCGTTCTTCGGCATCGTCAGTGAGATCTTCCCGGTGTTCAGCCGCAAGCCGATCTTCGGTTACACCACGCTGATCTACGCCACGCTGGGCATCGCGGCCCTGTCGGTCGCGGTGTGGGCACACCACATGTACGCCACCGGCGCGGTCCTGCTGCCGTTCTTCTCGTTCATGACGTTCCTGATCGCGGTGCCGACCGGTATCAAGTTCTTCAACTGGATCGGCACGATGTGGAAGGGCCAGTTGACGTTCGAGACACCGATGCTGTTCTCCATCGGCTTCATCGCGACGTTCCTGCTCGGTGGCCTGTCCGGCGTCCTGCTGGCCAGCCCGCCGCTGGACTTCCACGTCACCGACAGCTACTTCGTCATCGCGCACTTCCACT